>PMZC01000056.1 GCA_003170555.1 Deltaproteobacteria bacterium | reverse complement strand
GGGGGGGAGGTCTTTTCATCCGCGCTCATGAGCGCGGGTCTCCATCACGTGCCGGTTAGGTGACACGCAATCGTGAGCTGCTCTAATCGGTCGTCAAATATGACATATCTCCCTTCGCGTGCGTCGTCGTGAAGGTATAACCCGAATTGTTGCAAGCGCCGAAGGTGAACGTCACCGCCGGATCGTCGGTCAGGTTTTTGTCCCATTTCAACAGGTCGGATAGCCGGTTGGTGTAGGCGTCGTGATCGCCGCGGTTGTTCTGGCGGTAGACTTCCTCGGCGATCTTGGCGTTATAACTCGTCGATTGCGCCGACGAGTTGTACGCCTTCGCGCGAAGATTGACGAAGTTCGGAATGGCGATCAGGGGGACCATGATCAAGGAAAAAAGCAGCCAAAAACCCATGCCGGCAAAGCCGACGATGATTCCGGCGAGCGCCATGCCGCCGCCGCCCAGGCGCCGCGGGTCGGCCTTGATGCGGCCGTTGGCCACGAAGCCGAGAATGATGCCGACAATCGACACAATCGGACAGATGAACGTGCCGACGATCGAGAGGATCATCGCCGCGATGGCCATGCCGGCGGCTTTTGGCGGCGGGCCGGGAGGCGTCCCGAGCGGATACGCCGGCGGCGAGCCCGCACCCAGCGGCGGGACGGCGATCACCGAAGGAGGAGGAGGCGCCGGGGCGGCGTCGGGCGGCCGCACGAAAGTCGTCGAACAGCCCGGACACAGGAATTGCGCGCCCGGCGGGATGGCGGTCAGGTCCAGCCTCATCCGGCAGTTTGGACAAACAAACTCCATCGCTTCCTCCCGCAAATGACTTTTTTCGATTCGGCGAGTATGTCTATGCGCCGCCGCTCAGGCGCCCCAAACTCATCGCGACCATGTTCAGGCTGACCATCTTGTTGAACTCGGCCATCGCCGCTTCGATGGCCTTCATCCGCTGCGCACTCAACAGGTCGAGCAGCTTCGTGTTGAATTCGTCGATGCTGTTGATCGCCACGCACGAAGCCGCGCCCGCCGCCTGCGCGCCGTCGACGTCCACCGCGCCCTTGGTGATGGCCACGACATGCGGCTGGTCGAGCGCGCCGAGCAGGCCCGCCAGCTTGGCGAACGCGTCGGCCTCGATCGCGTCGTTGTGAAAGACGAAAAGGATCGGCTCGTTGTCCAGATACGCCAGCATCAGATCGAGGTCGTCGATGCCGGGCAGATTGAGAATGTCCTTGTTGGCCAAACCGACCTTGAACAGCAGGTCGATCAGGAAGATGCGCGCCTGCCAGGAAAGATACAGCAGCTTCTCTTTTTCCGGCGACATGATGATCAGCCGCCGCACGTGCGAAACGTCCAGCTCCTCGCCGTTGATGTCGCGGATGCCCGCCTTCTTCAGCGCTTCGAGGCTGGCGCGGTCCTTCGCGCGAAACACCGGCTGGCCCGCGGCGTTGCAGACGATCAACTCTTCCTCGAAGAAATCCGCCTCGAACAGCTTGTCGATGAAGTACTCGATCTCCTCCGCGTTTTTCCGCTCGGCGAGCCATTCGTCGAGGATCACCTGCCCTTTTTGCTGCCGCATCGCGGCCAACAGCGGTTCGATCTTGCCGTCGCGCAGAATGCCGGCCAGTTCGATGTCGCTTTCGGCCGGCGTGACCGCGTTCTTGCCCTCGACCGTCGGGCGTTTCGACTTCTTCTTTTCCGGGTCCTGCCATTTGATGTCGGTCGCGGCGAAAGAAACCTCGAGGATCATGCCGACCGTGTCGCAGAAAGCGGTGAGATCGGCCGGGTCGGCGTCGCCCATCGGCGCAATGAGCCCCGCCTCGAGCCGCACGCGGGTCTGCGCGTAGATCTGGCCCGGATCGGCGAACACGTCTTCGCCGGTGTCGCCTTCCTCCTGCTTCATCTGGCACTTCAGATACAACAACTTGTTTTCGCCGGAAAAGAAAATGTCGCCGCGCAACTCGCGCGAAGTGGCCAGCGCTTTTTCGGGCGGGACGCGAAACAGCTCGGCCACCTTGCGGCGCAGATCGGCCAGGGTGCCCACGTAGCCGCTTTTGGCCATGTCATCCAGCAGGTTGCTGAAATTGAACGAACTCAGGGTGGTCGACGCGGTCTTGACGATGAGCTGGAGCAGCATGCGGTCCTCCCGGTTTGGCAAGCCTTGGCTTAATGTGTCGATTATGGTCGCGGACGTTGGACAATGTCAACAAAAGCGGCGAGCTATCATTGCGGCCGATCCGATTCGTTATTTCGCAATCCACAACCGGCGGTCTGTCCTTAGTCTCCCGGCGCCGTTATCCACCGTGCCGCAACGTGCCCCACACGCTCCAAAGGTTGCTCGTCGTGCCGCTGTTCATCGTCGTCCACGATATTCCGTCAAAGTGGAGAATCACTCCATTTCCACCCACCGTATAAATATCGGAACTCGACGATCCCCAAATGCCTGTTAGGGAGCTTTCCGTGATCCCATCTTCCATGACCGTCCAAAAAGACCCATCATAATGTAAGATTATTCCCTTGCCGCGACTGTTTTCTCCGACCGCGAAAACATCGGACGGTGATGCGCCCCAAACGCCGTAAAGCCACGCAAAAGTCCCCTCTTCCATCGCCGACCAAGAAATACCGTCATAGTGCAAGATAAGAGGACTGTAATAGACGCTTCTGCCGACCGCGAAAATATCAGAATTAGACGTGCCCCAAATGCCGATAAGCCAAACAATATCTTCGTCATCTTCGCCGCGTATCGCCGACCAGTTTACACCATTATAAGATAATATAACCCATTCACCAACAGTGTAAGAACTCGTCGCAAAAACGTTCCAGGGCGACGTGCCCCAGACGGAAATAATGTCTTCCCCGAATCCGCTATTCATGAGCGTCCAGGATCGGCCGTCGTAGTGGAGGATTGTACCGTGCAGCCCAACCGCGAAAACGTCATCGTGCGATGTGCCCCAGACGCCATAAAGATAACTCGTATAGCCGGGGTGATACATGGCCGTCCAAGACGAACCGTCATAATGAAGAATCCTGGCGCCGTCGCAAACGACGAAAACATCAGTCGGCGACGTACCCCAAACCCCCAATAAAAAGTTACAAGGTACATTTTCGGTGACCGACCACGATACGCCGTCGTAATGGAGAACTAATCCCCCATCGCCGACGGCGAATACGTCGATGTGCGCGCCGGTATCATCATCGACCGCATCATCATCGGGCGTGGTGTCATCGTCCGCATCGTCGTCTAAATCGTCATCCACGTCATCATCAACATCGTCATCTACATCGTCGTCGATGTCATCGTCGATATCGTCATCAACGTCATCGTCGATATCGTCGTCTACATCGTCGTCCACGTCATCATCAATATCATCGTCAGTAATGTCATCGTCACTTGAATCGTCGTCGTTGGAATTAGGTTGGCAGCCTGCGCACAACACCCCGATCAGCAACAGCCCGATAACAATCGCCCAGAGCTTCATGCTCGGTCCTCCCCCGGTATTTCAGGTTATTTTTCTCCTATGCAATAAGCTATATCACGCCGGGCGAAAGGAAATCAACCGAGCGGCGCCGGCCATGGTCGCTATTCTCCGCAATCGACCTCCGCCGGATTCGATCCGCGGACGGGCGCCTGATAGCAACGCGGTCGACCGGTCTCGCGGTCGTAGTAGAATTCGGTGATCGCGGACGGCGGTGGCGCTTCGACGAGGGGCAGTCGGCCGCGCCATGGCGGTCCGGGATCGGCGGCGCAGCGAAAGCCGTCGTCCCAGTATTGGCCCAGGCGCCAGTCCTCGGGGTGTTCGCCGTCCGCACGCAGGGCGTAGCCGAGTTCTTTGACCTTGCAGCGCGTGCCCGGTTTTTGCGGGTCCGCGGTCACCTTGTTGGCGACGTCATGACCCGTGTGGGCCGCGCCGCCGAACACGACGAACGACGTCAGGCGGTAGCATTCGGGCTGCCACGGCGTCGAGGTGTACTCAGACACATTGCCGAGCAGATCGTACACGCCGTCGAGCCATTTCGATTCGCCGGTCGGTCCGCCGGTTGGATAAACTCCGGCCGGTCGACCCCCACGGCAGGTTTCGGCCCAGGCTTTTTCCGCCTCGCGGCAATCCCAGTCGGGGCCCCAATACCACAGATTCCGCGGATCGCCGCTGGTCGCCGAGTACTGCAATTCCTCAAAGGCGGGCAAACGCCACCCCTGCCGGGCGCAGGCTTGAGCCGCCGCGATCCACTGGACATGGGACCAGGGCAGGACTTGCGCGACGATCTGGGCCGGCGGGACGGCGCCGCGGCCGTCCCACTGACCTTGGCTGCTTGCCGTCGCCGTCGGTTGGCTGGCTTCGTATTCGGCCAGGCAAAACGGCCGCAGGTTGACCCAATATTGCGTGAAGCCCCAATAGTCGCCGGTGCGGGTGGTCAGAAACCGACCGCCCGGATAATAGCGCATCCCGGCGGGGCAGTCGGCGGAAGACGCGCGGTCAGCCGCCGCATCGCGGGTTGGGGCGTGGTCGCCGTTTTTGTTGTTCTCGGCGCGATGGCAAGCGAAAAACAAAAAGATCAACGGCAGGCAGAGCGACAACGTTTTTCGCATGACCGCGCGCGCCCCTCGATCGTTCGGTAAGGGTCCGAACCGGCGGCCATCATGTCACAGTTCGACCGCGGGTCACAATCGACGGCCGCTGCGTTTCATGCCCGGCGGGCGTGTGATAAACTCGCGGCCACACGGGCAGGCTTGAGGCTTGAGGCTTGAGGCTTGAGGCTTGGGGGTTGGGGATTGAGCGCAACGAAGAGTAACGAGCCGACGATGTTGTTCGAAATAACGGCGCGCGTGGCGACACTCCGCAATTCGCAATCCGCAATCCGCAATCCGCAATCCACAATCCGCAATCACCCCCGGTTGGGGCGCCGATGAACCTCGTCATCGACGTTTCGCCGGCCGAATGGGCGTTCTTCGCGATCTCCGTGCTCGGACTGCTCGCGGTGGACCTGGTGTATTTCAACCGCAAGGCGCACGAGATCGGCCTGCGCGAGGCGATCATCTGGAGCATCGTCTGGACCGTGGTCGCCCTATGGTTCAATCTCGTGGTGTTCGTGGTGCACGGCAGCGAAGCGGGCGCGCTGTTTTTCTCGGCGTATTTGGTGGAGCGCGCGCTGTCGGTGGACAACCTGTTCGTTTTCCTGACGATCTTCGTCTTCTTCAAGATCGACGCGCGCTACCAGCACCGCGTGCTGTTCTTCGGCGTGCTCGGCGCGCTGGTCGCCCGGGCGTTGTTCATCGTCGGGGGCACGGCGCTGCTGCACGCCTTCGACTGGATCATGTACATTTTCGGCGCGGTGCTGCTGTACACGGCGTGGAAGATCGGCCGGCAGAGCGGCGAGCCGGTCGACCTCGAACATAGCCGGTTTGTGCGCTTCGCCACCGGCCACCTGCACGTCACGCCGGTGCTGCAAGGCGACCGGTTTATCGCGCGGCTGGGCGGAAGATGGGTGGCGACGCCGCTGCTGCTGGTGCTGGTGGTCGTCGAATTCATGGACGTGCTGTTCGCTTTCGATTCCGTGCCGGCCGTGCTCGGCATTTCAAGCAGCACCTTCATCGTGTACACCTCGAACGCGTTCGCGGTGCTCGGGCTGCGCGCGCTGTACTTCGTGGTGGCGGCGGGCATGGCGCGCCTGCGCTTTTTGAACGTCGGCCTGGCGGCGATTCTGCTGTTCATCGGCGCCAAGATGATGGTCCACCATTGGGTCGCGATCCCGACCCACATCTCGCTGGCGGTGATCGGCGTCATCCTCGCGGTCGCGATCGTCGCCTCGCTTTACGGACGCAACGATGCCGACCGCGCCTGAGCTGACCCGTTCCACGTCGGAACGCTTGCAGGCGCGCCTGGACTGGGTGGGCGCGGTGTCGTTTCTCGCCCTGGTCTCGTTTCTGCTCGTGCAGAACGTGCACCGGGCGTATTGGGCCGAGCAGAACCGCTGGTTCAAGGCGCAAAACTGGGTCTACGGCCCGCTCACCGAAGCGACCGGGCCCGATCCGGTGCAGCGCTACGGCTGGCATTTCAATCGCTATCAGGAAGTGGAGATTCGCTCGGGGGTGTTGCCCAACGCCCACCAGTTTTCCCTGCATTTCCGCGCGCACTTTGACGAAGTGAACCGCATTGATTTCCGTCTGCTCGGCGAGCCGGTCTCGGTGGACCTGCAGATGGAATCGAGCAGCATCTCGCCGCTCAATGCCAAGCGCACGCACCGCATCGACCTCTTGCGGCGCGAGAACTTCGCCGAGCTGTACGTCGACGGCCGCCGCGTCGATCGGCAGAAATACGCGGACGACTTGATGTTCTATGGGTTCATGGTGAAAAGCTTCGGCAGCTTCTTTACCGTCGAGTCGATGGAGGTCGACGACCAAAAGGGCCACGCGATCATTTCGCGCCGCTTTGCTTTCCCCTTCGCCTGGCCGTCGCAAAAAGTGTTCGCGTTCTTCCTGGTCGCGGCCTTGTTCGTGGGGCTGGCGTTTCTCGTGCGCCCCGCGAACCGGCCTTTTCCCGCGCGACTGGGCCGGGCCTTCTTCATCACCACGCCGCTGTGGGCGGGCACGTTGTTCCCGTTGACGATGTCCACGCGTTCGGTCCTGGGATTGTTGCTGCTGATCTCGCTCGCGCCGCTGGCCGGCCATACGCTGGCGCCGCTGTCCGGCCGCCTGCGCCGGGCGGGGACCGTGGTGATCGTCGTGCTGGCGGCCTTGCTGCCCGCCGCGATGGTCGCCGCGTCCGATTCCGCCGCGCGGCTGGAGACGCTCGGGCTCAGCGCGATGGTCGCGGCGTGGTTCGTGCTGCTGTTGTATCGCGCCCAACTCGACGTCTGGCGCACGCTCGCCCAGGCGTGCCTGCCGGCCGCCGTCGGCCTGGCGCTGCTGCCGGCGCTGCCGGAGGCGCAATCGGGCCTGGCCGCGGTGCTGCTGCTGGCGACGCTGTTCATGCTGCTGCAACTGTGCCGCACGCACCGCCGCGAATTGTCCACCTACGCCGTGATGATGCTGGTGCTCACCGTCGCGCTGATCGCCGCGGCCGAAACCTGCGCGCGCCGCTCGGCGTTCGAACCGCGCTGGCGGCCGATGAGCATCGGCCGGACGTTCATGCCGTCGGACGATCTGATGTTCGTTCCCGGCGAGTTGTTCCACAACGACATGTCGTTCAGCGTCGGCTCGCTGCAGTTCCGCGACCGCAGCCCGAACCACCTGCCCCGGCCCGGCGTGTTTCGGATCATCGTCCTGGGCGGCTCGAACACCTACGGCGATTGGATCGACCACAACGACCAGACGTTTTCCGGGTTGCTCGAACCTTGTCTCAATCGCGGCGGCGGAGCGACGAAAATCGAGGTGCTGAACGCCGGCGCGAAGGGCTTCATTCTGTTCCAGATTCTCAAGCTGTTCGAACACTTCGTCCTCGAGTTCCGGCCGAACCTGGTCATCCTCTACATCAACCGCAATGACTCGGGCATCACCTTCGGGCCGTACACCTATCGCCAGTTATGGCAGATGAAACACAACGGCCAACTCGACCGGCTGGCCCGCCAGATCGACACGGACAAGCAGGAAAACAAGGCGCCGCCGAAGTGGATCGCCGGGGTGCAGGAAATTCTCCGGCCCTTCCGGCTGTACAACGCGCTGGTCAACTACGTCGTCGAGCACCGCCGGCGCACCGTGCCGAAGATGGCCGCGAAGATCGGCGTCGCCCAGGACGTCAATCCGGTGAGCGACTACCAGACCAACCTCCGCGAGTTCATCACTTTGTGCCAGCAGCACGGCGTCAAACTCGTGCTGGCCGACGAGTACGACTGGGGCGACTCGCTGGACCCGCACATGAAGGAAGCCAAAATCCGCGCCGCGATGCGGGAAGAAGCGGAGCGCGCGTACGTGCCGCTAGTGCCGGTGAACACGCTGTTCCATCAACGGCCCGACAACGGCAAACTTCGCTTCGACTTCGACCCGGTCCACCTCAGCTATCTCGGCCACCAGGAGGTCGCGCACCTGCTCTGCACGTTCCTGGAAGACAATCACCTCGTGCCGCGATAAACGGCGGGATTGGGGATTGGGGATTCGG
>PMZC01000106.1 GCA_003170555.1 Deltaproteobacteria bacterium | reverse complement strand
ATGCAGCCGAGCCCGAGAGCCGAAACTTCCAGGCCGCTTTTTCCCAACATACGCTTTTGCATCGTTTCTCCTCCTTTTGCCTGTTTACCGGCGTATCGAATTCAGCCATGCGGAAATCTTGTTCTGCGCATTTTTGACGTCACTTCCCCGGACGGCCAGACCTTCGGCGACAGTTGACTGGGGACAAAGTTTCGAGATATCCGCCGCGCTTCGTCCCACGCCGCCTCCCTCGTGGGTACAAAACGGCACGATGGTTATTCCCGATAGATTGTGATCTGACAAAAACGCGACGATCGGACGGGGTACTGTGCCGCACCAGTTAGGATAGCCGATGAAAATCACGTCGTACGAGCCGACATTCTCGATTTTCGCTTTTAGCGGCGGTTTGTAACCCGAGTTCAGTTCCCGCTTGGCTTGCGCCACAACCGCATCGTAATCGGTGGGATAGGGATCCACCGGCACAATTTCAAAAACATCGCCGCCAACGCGCTCATGGATTTGGTCGGCAAGTCCGCGCGTGTTGCCGCTGCGGGAAAAATAGACCACAAGAATATTTCCCCCCGCTGAAAAGGATTTGACTGACTTCTGCACTGGTCACCTCCTCGGGCAATGCACCTTGGAGAATGTTTCGCTAACACCGATGTCAATATAGGACACAGTGCAGGAGAAGGTTAGCCTATACCTACGAATCTTTAACCCAATTCTCTCAGGTCTTTATCCGAATCGTCCGCTGCCGCCCGTGCGAAGTTGAGGCCACGCGCCGCCAAGGCTATGGTGATCATCCCAAGCAGCGTCGGTAAGTTGTGCACCCAGGGGACAGGATCTCGTTTCGAGAGTGTCTTTACCTGGACGGTTCACTTGATACTTGCATCCTCGCTGTAGATTGACCATGGGAGTGGAGAACTAGTACTCTGTTACACATCAAGTGATGGGTAGAGCCGTTTAAGTTTGATCCGAGCGTCTTGGGTTGTGAATCGCCAATCGACGGCGGCTTTCTTTCGGTTTCGGCGATCTTCCCAGGCGGCGGTTTCTCGCCGCAGGGTCGGCTGGTCGGGAATGCGGCGGGACAGGCACTGGCGCACGAGGATGCCGAGTTCGATTTCCGCCATGTTCAGCCAACTGCCGTGCTTCGGGGTGTGGTGAATCTCCAGGCGATCCAGGATGCGCTTGGCCTCGGCTGGTGGGAAGGTCTCGTAGAGCGATGAGGGATTGTGGGTGTTGAGGTTGTCCATGACCAGGGTGATCTTCTTTACCTTGGGCCAATATTCATCCACCAATTGCCGGATCGCCAGCGCCCAGTCGCGTTTGGTGCGTTGAGCGGTCACCTCCACATGCCGCCAACCGTCGAGTGGTGCGAAAAACATGAAGAGGTTGCTCACGCCGTTGCGCTGGTATTCGGCATCGTACCGGTAGGGTGCGCCCGGCGCCGAGGGCAACGGAGCGCGGACCTCTTGAATCTGTTGCTTGCTGGTCTCGTCCATGCAGACCAGCACGCTCTCTTCTTCATAGGACCGCGTGTAGACATCCAACACATCTTCCATTTTCCAAACGAATTCGGCGTTGGCGTCGGGCGGAATGCACCACTGTTCAACCAGCCACGGCTTTAAGGTGTTTTTTTAACACGCGACGGACGGTTTGATAGGAAACTTGCTCCGCTACGTGCAACTCCACCAGCCGGTCAGCAAGCAGGCGCAAGGTCCAGCGCGTCTGCCCTTCCGGCGGCCGACTGCACGCCAGGGTGACCAGCCGGGCCTCCTGCGCGCCGTCCAAGCGCTGCAAATACGGTCGCGGCTGGCGGCTGCGGGCTCCCAGGGCGATGGCGAGTCCCTCCTCCACAAACCGCTGACGCAACCGCTGGATGGTGGGAATGCTCAGCCGCAAGGCTTCGGCGATCTCCTCGTCCTTCCAACCCTCGGCGGCTTTGAGCAAGGCGTGCGCCCAACTGATCTTGCGCGCGGTGTGCTTGCCGGAACGGATGATCCGTTCCAACTCCCGGCGCTCTTCGGCGCTCAAGTCGATCACGTATTTCTTGTACATGCTTCCTCCCGGCAGACGATGGACGTCCGACAGAAGAAAGCATAGCCGATTCAACATATCAGTTCAAGTGTAACAGACTACTAGTGGCAGGCCACGATTAGTTCCTCGACCTCTAGCATCCAGGTGAATTCCCCGATAGCGGTTGGAATTTGAGAGACGGCCCGCCGTCCGCAAGAACGCCGCCCAGCAGATTGGAATCGGTGTCTATGACCCGCCACAAGGGTGTTGGCGATCCGGCCCCGACTTGTACGCTTCCCCCGTTTCAACGTAGTCTGCCCGCATGAAAACGATCCGGATTCTCGGAACGCAGATCGACCGGCGCGCAGCGCTCTGGGCATCGCTTCTCGCGGCGCCGTTTCTGGGCTGGCTCAGCCAACGGATCAACCTCGACATCTGGTTCGATGAGGTCTGCTCACTCGACTCTTACACGTTTGTCTTCCCACTAAAAACGATCTTCGACTATGGCAACACGAACAACCACATTTTCTTCAACCTGCTGAACAATTTGCTTCTCTTGCCTTTTCGCGTCGCGTTCGGGCTTAATATGGGAACGTTCTTACGTCACCCATGGATAATCCGGATCGTCCCGCTCGTATACACCGTTCTGTTGTTCGTCGTGCTTTATGTGATCGCGGTGCGTTTTCTGGACCGGGAATCCGCGCCGATGGTCGTCATTCTCTTGGCCACTTCGATCCCGTTTTACAACTTTTGTCTCCAGATCCGCGGTTATATTCTGAGCATGTTACTCCTGTCGCTCCTGGTATACTTTCTCTGGTCCGGTGCGCGGCGCAGGGAACTGACCGGGACCCTCATTTGCACGGCGCTGCTGATCTACACGATCCCAACCAACGCGTTGTTCGTGTGCGGGCTGGGACTGACGAATCTCGGCGCGATGGTGGGAGCTTCGCGGTCCGTGCGGGTGGACAACCTGAAGGCGCTTGCGTCCCTCGGGATCGGCTCCGTACTCGGATTCCTGGGTTATCTTCCGCCGGTCCTGTATCGAATGCCCGGACGGGGCAACATCGTGATGGGTCATTTCCAGGGGCGCTGGAGAGTCGATTTGGACGCTTTCCGGGTGATCATGACCAGCGTGTGCAAGGCCTTCGTTGCAAACCAGTGGCTCTTGATCGTGGGGCTCGTTCTGGCCTGCCTCGTCATCGTGTTTCGCCGGTCGGCCGCGATCGCGCCGCTCCGGGGCAGATTCTTTCGGCTGGTCATTGCGCTGTTCGCGCCGTTCGGCCTGTTATATCTGGTCGGGATCGGTGATGAATTCACCTCGCGCATCATGGTGGTCGCGGCCCCCCTGTTTGTCTTGCTGTTCGCCGCGTCCTTCGCTCTCGTGTACCAGGGCTTCCCGATACTGAAACGCGCTCCGCGCGTCCTGATCGTCGCCTTGTTCATCTATTTCAACGTGTGTTTCTATCTAAACTTCGAAATCATGGAGCGACGCGCGCTATTGGACATCGCCAGTGGAAAATCCTCTCAGAATCTTTACCAGAATTTCTATCTGGCGCGGTATCACATCTCAGGCGCGATGGCGCAGTTAAACCAGCTACTGCGTCAGGACTCCATCCCCGTGATCTTGTACCGGCATAATGGCATCGGCACGGAATGCTACCTAAAAGAGTACGGCATTCCGTACACCGCACAGGAATGGAACCAATTTAAATTTGTGGAATTCAAGACGACGCTCGACCACCTGCCGCGGGCTTACGTCCTCACGCTGTACCCGAACACGTTCGCCGCCGACCTCCTTCGCGAGATGCCGGAGTACCGCTTTACCCGCGTCAGCCCGCAATGGGACTACCACGACCTTTTTTTGCTGGAACGCAGGGCGGGGGCGACGCGATCGATGTTGCGACCGAACCGTCGCTCGCCGGCGTTAGCGGCCGGCGCTTTTCCGACCGTCACATCATCAACCGGCGCGGCGCCGAGCGTTGCGGCGAACTGACCTAAACCGGCGCCTCACGCGTTCGCGGTTTGACTTTGCCCGAGCCCGATGGTAACCGTCGAATCGGGAGCGGGACATCCGAACAGGGGCGTGTTGTTGTTCTCAGCTGACGCGGCCTATCGACTATTGGCCTATACGCACCAGCACGCGGCGTTCCGGCTCGGCGACGGCGGCGTGCTGCCGCCGTACCGCGCGCAGTTCGAAATCACCTACCGTTGCAACTCGTTCTGCCGCCATTGCTGCAAACAGCACCGGCCGGAACGCCTTGACGATCTGCCGCGTGAGTTGCTGACCGCGCACGACTGGATCGCGCTGGCCCACTCGCTGCCGCGGTTCACCCTGATTACCCTCACCGGCGGCGAGCCGCTGATGCACCCGGGATTCGCCGAGATTATCGCCGGCATCAGCCGCTCGCGCGTGATGAACCTGCTGACCAATGCGACGCTGCTCGACGCGGAGATGATCGACCTGCTGCTGCGCGCGCGAGTGGTGCTGCTCGGCGTACCGATCTACGGCGTAGCGGAGCGTCACAATGCGGTGGTCTGCGCGCCGAACCGATATGAAATGGCGGTGGACAACCTGCGCCGCCTGCGCTCGCGTCAAAGAGCACGCGGCCAGCGGCGGCCGTTGCTCGACCTGAAAACGATCGTGACCGCCGACAACCTCAGCGAGGTTGACCATCTGCTCGAGCTGGCGGCGGAACTGGACGCCGACTACCTCACGTTTTCGCTTGGCTATGACAACCCGGTTATGCTCAACCCTTTTCTGAAACCCGATCTATCCCACCACGATTTTCAGCGTCTCCATCCCTTCGGCCCGACCGACAAAACAGTTCGGCGCGAGTTCGCTCGCGTCTTTCGCCGTCTCCTAGAGCAAGGCGACGCGGGGCGCACGCGGTTTCGCTTCTACCCGTCGTTTCCCTCGCCCGATCTGGCCGAGGCGTTTTTTTTGGAACCCGAGAGGTTCACCGGCCGAATGCTCCCGTGCACCTGCCCGTGGGGTACGATTGTGGTGAACCCGGAAGGCCAAGCGTTTCCCTGCCTGAGCGTGGCGGTCGGGTCGGTGCGTGAAAGGTCATGGCGCGCGGTCTGGCGCGGCCCGGCGTTTCGCGATTTTCGTCGGACGATCCGCGCGGCGGGCGCCCTGCCGGCGTGCTGGGGTTGCTGCTACGTGTCCATCGACTTCTCTTCTTTCGCGCGAGGCGAACATGACTGAGCGCCCCGATTTTGTCGGCGGCTGGTCGGACGCGCTCAACACCCTGGCCAACGGCCTGCACGTTGCGCGCCTGACGGCGCGCCACTCACGCTTCGCCGAGGCCATCGCCGTGCGCCGTCTCGCCGAGGCGGTCTACGTCCACTTCCCCAAGCTGGCCGCGAAACGGCCGCTCGCCACGCCGGTGGAGGTGGTCATCGCCGTCAGTTCGGTGTGCCAGTTGTCATGCCGGATGTGTGGCCTCCGCCGGATCATGAAACAACCGGCCTACGCGGGGCGCACGCTTTCGCACGCGGACCTCGCGCCGGCCTTGGCCGAGATGTCGCACTGGTCGCCGCGCCCGTACGTCAAGTTCACCGGCGGTGAGCCGCTGATCATCGGCGATGAGCTGTTCAGTATGTTGGAGGATTGTCGCCGCCGGCGCCTGCCCGCGCGCGTCAGTACTAACGGGATCCTGCTCGCCGAAAAAGACATTGCCGCGGAGTTGGTGCGGACCGGGGTGGATGTGGTCACTGTTTCGCTCGACGGCCCGCGCGACGTCCACAACGCCGTGCGCGGCCGCGACTTTGCTTTCGACCGCACGGTGGAAGGAATTCGCCGCCTGCACGAAGTGAAGCGCGCGGTCGGCCGGCAAGCGCCGCTGGTTCAGGTGACCAGCGTCATCCACGCCGACAATTTCGGCCGCCTCCGAGAGATCTATGAACTCTGCCGCACCCTGCCCGTTCAGTGGTGGAACGTCCAGTTGCTCAACTTTGTGTCGCCGGACGCCAGCGACGCGGCAGATGCAACCGCTCGGGAATGGGGCTACGCGCCGGGGCCGTGGCGCGCGTTCGCCAACGATGCGTTACGCCGGGTCGATGCACGGGTTCTTTCGTTAGCGGTGACGTGGGTGAGAAGACAACGATCTCCGTTTGCGATCAGCCTGCATCACGTCGGCGGATACGACGCCGATCGCTTGCGCGCATATTACGCGGGCAGCGGCGCGCCGCTTAGCCGGAAGATCTGCGCCGTACCGTTCATCGCCATGCACATCGCGCCGAATGGCGACCTGGTTTTCTGCATCGACTACCCCTATGTCACCTACGGCAACCTCCGCGAGTCTCCGCTGCGCGCGGCGTGGCGATCGGCGCCGGCCCGCGCTTTCCGCGACCATTTGTTGACGGCGTGGCAAACCGCCGGTTGCTACCCGCCGCAATGCAATCGCTGTAATTGGATGTTCAACTGACCATGAAGACACGGTGGTTACCGGGGCGCGCAGCGTTGATCGATATGGCGTTGCTCGGCGCGGCGTGGTTGGCGATTCGCCTGCCGCTGCTGGTCTTTCACCTTGCGCCGCTGGTGCAAGTGGACAGCTTCTGGCAACGGCCGCTGCCGGACTCCCTGTCGTCCCCGCACGCCCCGTTCCTGTATGGGCAGTTTGTCTTCTCCTTTGGCGCCTACTGGGGCGCGATCATTCAACATTTGCTTGTGCTCTTCGCGGGGGTGGTGCTGTACGAAGTCGCGCGCCGCGCCGCCGGGCGAGCGGCCGGCCTCTGCACCGGCCTTTTCATTGTGCTCCACGGCGGGTTCGTGCTGTACGCCCATTCGTTTATGTCGGAGACCCTGTTCAATTTCTTTCTCGCCCTACATCTGGGCGCGTTGTGGATGGCGCTAACCGCCGATTCGGGAAAGCGCGCCGCCGTGTGGTTTTTTGTCACCGGGGTGCTGGCGGGCGTGGCGACGAACGTGCGGCCGACGGCGCAATGTCAAGTATTGGTGCTGCCGCTGGCGATGTTGCCGTTCTACGTCCGCCACGGCGAGCGCCTGAAGTTCGTGCGCCTGACGGCGGCGCTGCTGGCCGGGTTCGCGCTGGTCATGGTGTTCTCCCTGGGCCGGCTGCGGTTTCCCAAATGGCCGCTGCATCCGGTGATCTTCCTGATTTGGGCCACCTATCCGGCCGGGTGTTTCGCGTTCTCGTTCCTGCTGGGCTGGCTGGTGAAGGCCACGATCGCGCGCTTTGGCGGCTCCAAGGTGTACCAAGACCTCAAGCCGATGATGTACGGGCTGATTGCCGGCGAACTGGTGGGCACCTTTGTGCCGGTGCTCATCGGGTTCGTGTATTTTCTGGCCACGGGCAACAACCCGCAAGCCTTCCGGGTCTTCCCCGGGTGACGACGATGATGCAGGAATGGATCTGGCGCGAATTTCGACTCCGGCTCCCCAAGGACTGGGAGATGCTGCGGTTCTCCCGCGAGCCGGACACCGGCGCCTGCCTGTTCGCGGACCGGCAGCAGTTCCGGCTCGAGTTCAGTTGGACGACGGTCCGCGGCGCGCCGGACTACCCGCGGCTGGTGGGCGACTACGTGGCCAAGCTGACGGCGGACCACGGGCTGCGGCAGCCAAAGGCGATCGAGTGGGCCGCCTGGCACGGGTTCGAGGGCGAGTTGGACAGCGGCTGGACCTCGCGGTTTGGCCGGCACTTCGCCTTGACCGGCCGCCTGCTCGAGTTGGTTTTCTTCTGGCCGGGCAAGCCCGAGCCGGCGCTCTGGCACGAGATCCTGGGCAGCGTGCTGCCGGCCGCGCCGGGCGACCGCCAGCGCTGGCGGGCCTTTGGCCTGGACCTGCGGGCGACCGGCGGGCTGCGGCTGGACACCTGCAGGGTCCTGCCGGGCCTGGCCCAGTTCACCTTCGCCGACGCGCGGCAGGCCGAGCGCATCGAGAATTTCGAACGGCTGGGCCTGGTCGAGCTGTGGCTCAGGGGCTCCGTCAGGGACTGGCTGGCCGGGAAGCAACCGGCGGGCCTCAGCGGCGTGGCGACGCGGACGGAAACCGTCGGGCAGCACCAGATCGAGCAGGTCAGCGGCCGGCTCCCGGCGCTCAAGTTCCCGCGCCTGGGCCGCAACGGCTGCCGCTATTCGGCGGCCGCCTGGATCTGCCCCGCAGACGGGCGCTTATACAGCGTCAGCGCCATCGGCCCCGGCCGCGACGGCGAGCCGGCGCGGCTGGCGGGCGAGC
>PMZC01000037.1 GCA_003170555.1 Deltaproteobacteria bacterium | reverse complement strand
TCCTGCACGCGCGCGCCGCCGGAGTCGTTCAGTCCGACGAACGGCGCGCCGTTCTGCAGCGCGAGATCCATCACCTTGCAGATTTTTTCCGACACCACCTTGGACAGCGAACCGCCGTACACGGTGAAATCCTGGGCGAAAGCGAAAACCGTACGCTGATTGATCGTCCCGTAGCCGGTGACCACCGCGTCGCCGAGAAACTTCTTGTGCTCCATGCCGAAGTCGGTGCAGCGATGGGTCACGAAGCGGTCGAGTTCGCGAAAACTGCCCGGATCGAACAGCAGCGCCAGCCGTTCGCGCGCCGTCATCTTGCCCGCCTCGTGTTGCTTGTCGATAGCCGCCTGCCCGCCGCCCAACGTCGCACTCGCCTCGAGCTGCGCCAGCTTGTCGATCGGACTTTTTTCGTCCATGGCATCCTCGTTCATGTTGGTGTCGATTTGCGGGCTCAGTCTAACACAATCGCCGTTTGAGCCAATACGTATTCGACTTTTATGTCGGCGGATTCCAAGGCGTGCGGCGCGGAATCCACGCCGGAACGTTCCGCCGGTACTCGCGGTAGGACTCCCCGAACCGCCGCACCAATCCGGGCTCCTCAACGAATCGAATATAGAGGACGTTGGTCAGAAAAAACGCCAAGAACCAAAACGCAATCGACCACGAACCCAAGCCGATGCTTTCGCCGAGCAGAATGAAGTTGACGCCGCTGATCATCGGGTTGCGCACGTGGCGGTACGGGCCGCGAACGACCAAGCGCTGCGTCGGGTCCCACGGCGCCAGCGTGCCTTCGCCCACGGTCGCGAACAGCGAGATCGCCTTGGCCATGAGCGTCAAACCCACTGCGACGCAAAAGATGCTGGCGACAAAAGAAACAAGCAGTAATGGAAATCCCAGCGTCCAAAATGGATAGGCCGCGTCGGTCGCCAACCACAGCATGATCGGGACCGGCACGAGAACGGTTCCGGGCAAGATCAAAATCGCCAGGATGTGTCGCAACATTTTCATGTTCGCCAACAAACGGACGCTAGCATATCTCGCCGCATCGGTGGAGCAGATCGGGGGTTGCCGGGCCATGACTCGCGGATTAAACTCGCGCGCGACCGGAAAAGGTGATCCAAATATCCGCGTTTCCCGGGTCGTGCGGCCCGCTGGAAACGGGAGGAGGATGATGGCCAGGCTGTTCGTCACCTGCGCCGTGACGGGAGCGGAAACCACGCGGGCGCAGTGCCCGGCGCTGCCCATCACGCCGGCGGAAATCGCGGCCGAAGCCAAACGCGCGTACGACGCCGGCGCCTCGATTTTGCATCTGCACGTCCGCCGCGACGACGGAACACCGACGCAGGACAAAGCGATCTTCGCCGAAGCCATCGCGCGCATCAGCGACGCGTGTCCGATTTTGATCGAGATGACCACCGGCGGCGCGGTCGGCATGAGCGATGAAGAGCGCCTGCAGCCGGTCGAGTTGTCGCCGCGGCTCGCCAGCCTCGATTGCGGTTCGGTCAATTTCGGCGACGACATTCTGCCGAACAGTCTGCCGCAAATGCGTGCGTACGCCCGGCGGATGAAAGCCGCGGAAACGAAACCGACGTTAGAGTGCTTCGACCTGGGCCACGTGCACAACGCGCGAATGCTCATCGGCGAAGGCCTGATCGACCCGCCTCATCATTTCAGCTTCGTGCTGGGCGTTCCCGGCGCCGTTCCGGCCGACATGCGCACACTGCTGGCCATGATCGACGCGTTGCCGCCCGGCGCGATCTGGAGCGGCATCGGCGTCGGCGGTCGCGGCAGCGCGTTCATGAACCCGGCGACCGTGCTGCTCGGCGGCAATCCCCGCGTGGGGTTCGAAGACAACATCTATTTGCGCAAGGGGATCAAGGCCGAAAGCAACGGGCAATTCGTCGACCGCGTCGTTCATCTGATTCGCGAGATGGGCCACGAGGTCGCGACGGTCGACGACACCAAAAAACTTCTCGGCCTCAGGTAGAGGAGCGGGCTGTGCAAAAGAAAGGCGATCGTTACGGCGCTCACCGCGTGCTGGAACCGCTGGGTGTTCTGCCGCAGCCGGCGAAGCGACTCGACAACGATATGTCCGAGATCTACGACAACGAGATTTTGTGCGACGTGATGACGCTCAACGTCGATTCGGCCAGCTTCAAAACGATTCTCGATCACGCCGGCGGCAAAGACGAAGAGATCAAAAAGATCATGTTCGGCATCGTCGCCGAACGCGGCAAGCACCAGAACCCGTGGACCGGCTCCGGCGGCATGTTCATCGGCCGGGTCGCGCGGATCGGCGAGGCGCTGCGCGGCAAGATCGACCTTCAGGTCGGCGACAGGATCGCGAGCCTCGTCAGCCTCAGCCTGACCCCGTTGCGGATCGACGAGATTCTGGCCATTCGCCAAAAGAACGATCAGGTCGATATCCGCGGCCAGGCGATTCTGTTCGAAAGCGCGGTGTGGGCGAAAATGCCGACGGACTTGGACGAAAAACTCGCGCTCGCCGTGCTCGATGTGGCCGGCGCTCCGGCGCAGGTGGCGCGCCTGGTCAAGCCCGGCGACACCGCGCTGATTATCGGCGCCAACGGCAAGAGCGGCCTGCTGTGCTGTTACGAAGCCCGCCAGCGCGCGGGGTCGACCGGCAAAGTCATCGCCAGCGTCCGCCGCGAAAACGCCGTCGCGATCGTGAAGGACTCGGGCTTCGCCGACGAAGTGATCGTCGCCGCCGCCGACGACGCGCTGGGCATGTTGGCGGCGGTCGAGCGGGCCAACCGCGGCCGGCTCGTCGATGTGGTCATCAACTGCGTGAGCCGCGAGAATTGCGAAATGGGTTCGATCCTACCCTGCCGCGACGGCGGCGTTGTATACTTCTTTTCGATGGCCACGAGTTTCACCAAGGCGGCGCTGGGCGCCGAGGGAATCGGCAAGGACATTACGATGATCATCGGCAACGGTTACGCCCACGGCCACGCGGAGTTGGCGCTTGATCTGCTCCGCGAGTCGGAGTACCTGCGCCGGGTCTATACGGAACGTTACGTTCGCTGACGGGGGTTAGTTCGATGCCCAAAGAGTTACGCGCCAAGGCTTTCGCTCGCGTCCCGGCGGCGCAGTGGAAAGATTGGAAGTGGCAGATTCGCCAGCGCATCACCACGGTCGAACGATTGCGCGAAGTGTTTCCCGAGATCGGCGAAGCCGAGGCCGACGGGATTCGCGAGGTGCTCGGCTCGTTTCGCATGGCGATCACGCCGTACTACGCCAGTCTGATCGACATTCATAACCCGTATTGCCCGATTCGCCTGCAGGCGATTCCGACGCCGCACGAGATGGAGACCGCCGCCGGCGACCGCCGCGATCCGCTGGAGGAAGACCGCGATCAGATCGCGCCCGGGCTGATTCATCGCTATCCCGACCGCGCGCTGATGCTGGTCACCGACGTCTGCAACATGTACTGCCGCCATTGCACGCGGCGCCGGCGGGTCGCCGAAAACGATCAGGCCATCACGCCCGCCGTGCTCGACCAACAGATTCAGGCGATCAGCGATCGGCCGAAAATCCGCGACGTGATCGTCAGCGGCGGCGACCCGCTGACGATGACCGACGCCAAGCTCGAATCGATTTTGAAGCGGCTGCGCGCGATCAAGCACGTCGAGATCATTCGCCTCGGCACGCGCTCGCCGGTGGTGAACCCGTTTCGCA
The DNA here is from genome assembly GCA_003170555.1 of Deltaproteobacteria bacterium. Taxonomy (GTDB): domain Bacteria; phylum Lernaellota; class Lernaellaia; order Lernaellales; family Lernaellaceae; genus FEN-1099. The sequence continues at coordinate 250 of PMZC01000037.1, read as the reverse complement.
TCACGCCGGCGCTGGTGAAGATGCTGCGCAAGTATCATCCGCTCTATGTAAACACGCATTTCAATCATTACGCGGAAACCACGCATGAAGCTCTGGACGCGTGCGGACGGTTGGCCGACGCCGGCATTCCGCTGGGCAATCAATCGGTGCTGTTGCGCCGCGTGAACGATTGCCCGCACGTGATGAAGCGGCTGGTGCTGCGGCTTTTGCGCGCACGGGTGCGACCTTACTACATCTACCAGTGCGACCT
>PMZC01000306.1 GCA_003170555.1 Deltaproteobacteria bacterium | reverse complement strand
GGCTCGCGCCGCGGCAACGACCGCGTGATGACCCGCGGCACGTTCGCCAACATCCGCATTCACAATCTGCTCGCGCCGGGCACGGAAGGCGGCTGGACCACCTGCTTCCTCACCGGCGAGGTGACCAGCATCTACGAAGCGTCGCTGAAGTACATCGCCGCCGGCGTGCCGACTATCGTGATCGGCGGCCGCGACTACGGCATGGGCAGCAGCCGCGATTGGGCGGCCAAGGGCGCGGCGCTGCTCGGCGTCAAAGCCGTGCTGGCCAAATCGTTCGAAACGATTCACCGCATCAATCTGATCGGCATGGGCATTTTGACGCTGCAATTCCTCGAAGGCGAAGGCCCGGAGACGTTGGGCCTGACCGGGCGCGAAGTTTTCAAGATTCGTATCGACGACCGCGTGAAACCGGGCCAGCAAATCGAAGTCCGCGCCACCGCCGAGAACGGCAAACACAAAATGTTCCGCGTCATCTGTCGTCTCGATACGCCGATTGAAGTCGAATATTACCGGCACGGCGGCATCATGCCGATGGTGCTGCGACAGATCATCGCGCAGGAACGCGACCAGAAGTGAACCGCAAAGCTGGGGCGAAAACCATGGCGGACCTCAACATCATCATCGCGGGCGCAGCGGGCCAGGGCGTGCAGTCGGCCGGGGAAATCCTGGGCAAGACGCTGCTGCGCCTCGGTTTCTACGTGTACGCCACGCAGGATTACCAGTCGCGCGTGCGCGGCGGCCACAACTTCATGCGCATTCGTTTCGGCGACCGGCCGCTGATCGCGCAGGTGCGCCACAGCAACTATCTGCTCGCGCTCAACGAAGAAAGTCTGCGTCTGCATTTGCCCGATCTCGATCCGCAGGGCCTCGCGTTGTGCATGACCGACGATCAGGGCGCCGTGGACGATCCGCGCATTCGTGCGTTGGCGGATGAAGTCGGCCCACGCTCCGCGCGCGGCGAGAAGTTCGTCGGCGTGAAGCTACTGTCCCTCTTGTTCACCGCATTGGGTTTTGGGCCGGCCACGTTGTCGGGCGCCGTGCAAGCGGAAATGGGGAAGCGGTTGAAGCCGGAGTTGCTGCAGGCGAACCTCGAAGCCATCGCGGCCGTCGCGGCCGTGGTCGCCAAGGGCGACGTTCATCCCCTGCCGTTTGGCCCCGATCCATCTGAACCCCGGATGCTGGTCAGCGGCAACGACGCCATCTCGCTGGGCATGGTCGCGGGCGGCGTCGGCGTGTACGCCAGCTATCCGATGACCCCGGCGTCGTCAATTATGGAGAGCCTCGCCGCGTTCGGCCCGCGGGTCGGCGTAGCGGTCGAGCAAACCGAGGACGAAATCGCGGCGCTGAACCTCGCCATCGGCGCGGCCTATGCCGGAGCGCGCGCGGCCGCCGGTTCATCGGGCGCGGGCATGTGCCTGATGTCGGAAGCGATGGGCCTGGCCGGCATCACCGAAACGCCGGTGGTCATCATCGACGGCCAGCGGCCCGGCCCGGCGGTGGGCATGGCCACCCGCACCGAGCAGAGCGATCTTCTTTTCTTGGTGCACGCTTCGCAGGGCGAATTCCCGCGCGCGATTTTGGCGCCGGCCGACCACGCCGACGGCTTTTACCTCGCGGCGGAAGCATTCAACCTCGCCGAACGCTGGCACATCCCGGTTTTTCTGATGGACGACCAGGCCTATGCCGACGCGTTGCGCAGCGTGCCCGAATTCGACGTGAGCCGCGTGAAGATCGATCGCGGTCCGCTGGCCCCCGAGCCGGAGACGCCGCAGGTGCTGCGTCGATACGAAGTGACCGAGTCCGGCGTGTCGCCGCGTGCGTATCCGGCGCTTTCGAAGTGGATCGTCTGCTGCGATAGCCATGAGCACGATGAGTACGGGCGCCTTACCGACAACCTGCAAAACCGCGACCGGCAAAATCACAAGCGGATGAAAAAGCTCGACGGCATCGCCGCGGAATTCCCCGGCCCCGAGATCGTCGGCGACCCCGACGGCACGCTGCTGCTCTGCTGGGGTTCGACGGTCGGGCCGGTCCTCGAAGCGCTGGAGCAATTGCGCGGCCGCGGTCACCGGCTCGGTGTCGCGATCTTCCGCCATCTGTTTCCGGTCAACGCGCCGAAGGTGCAAGCCGCGCTGTCGCCCGCGAAACGATTGATCACCATCGAAATGAACTATCGTGGTCAACTTGGTCAACTGCTGCGCATGGAGGCCGGCATCGCCACGCACGGCCACATCGGCAAGACCGACGGCCGCGGCTTTACGGTGGAAGACGTTGTCGCGCGCGTCGAACCGCTGCTGGGAGGCGCGTCATGAGCTGTCTCGACGACTTCGCCCAGTATCCGCCGGAGTGGTGCCCCGGTTGCGGCAACTTCGATTTGCTCGATTGCCTCAAACAGGCGCTGTGCGATCTCGGCCTTCAGCCGCACGAGATTATCAACGTGATCGGCATCGGCCAGGCGTCGAAGCTCGGCTTCTCGCTGAAGTGCAACATGTTCGACGGCTTGCACGGGCGCGCGCTGCCGGTCGTGCTCGGCATCAAGATGGCGAATCCGGCCGTCAAGGTGATCGCGACTTCCGGCGACGGCTGCTTTTATGCCGAAGGCGGTAACCACTTCATCCACAATCTGCGCCGCAATCTCGACGTGGCGATCCTCGCGAGCGACAACCGCGTCTACGGCCTGACCAAGGGCCAGGCGTCGCCCACTTCGGCGTCGGATTTCAAAACCAAAGTGCACATCGAGGGCGTCGGCGCGCTGCCGCTCAATCCGGCGGCGCTGGCGCTGGTCAGCGGCGCGACGTTCGTGGCGCGCACCTTCACCGGCGCCAAGGCGGAAGCGACGGAGTTGATCAAAAAGGCGCTGCTGCATCGCGGCGCGGCGGTGATCGACATCATGAGCCCGTGCGTTTCGTTCAACAAAGTGAACACCTTCGCCTGGTTCAGACAACGCGCCAAACCCATCGGGCCGGACCACGACGTCACCGACCTGCACGCGGCGTTGAAGCTGGCGTTCCACGACGACGAGCACATTCCGACCGGCGTGCTCTATCAGACGCGGCGTCCGGTGTTCGGCGACCACCTCACGGTGATGCAGGGCGAATCCATCGTCCAGCGGACCTTGCGCTTCACTCCCGACCGGGTGAGGCCGTTGTTTAAAGATTTCTACTAAAAAACCGCGGAGGATATCGTGCGCATTGACCAGCGATTCGACTTCGACGTGGTGATCGTCGGCGCCGGCCTCGCGGGGCTTTCGTCGGCGTTGACCATCGCCGAGAACCATCCGCAACTCAAGGTCGCCGTGCTGAGCAAGGTGCATCCGGTGCGGTCGCACTCGGGCGCGGCGCAGGGCGGCATCAACGCGGCGGTGGCGGCCGACGACCGCTGGGAAGACCACTACTACGACACGCTCAAGGGCGGCTGGTTTCTCGCCGATCAGGACGCGGTGCATCTGCTGTCGGAAAATGCAGCGAACGCAATCTATACCTTCGACCGCTGGGGCGCGCACTTCGACCGCAACCCCGACGGCACGTTCGCGCAGCGCGCGTTCGGCGGGCAGCGGCACAACCGCACCTGCTACGTCGCCGACAAAACCGGCCACGCCCTGCTCAACACGTTGTATGAACAGGCGGTGCACAAACGCGTCGCCGTGTTCGACGAATGGTTTGTCTGCTCGCTGATCGTCGACGACGGCGAACTGCTCGGCCTACTCGCGTTCAGCAACAAGACCGGCCGGCTCGGCTATTTCGCCGCCCGAGCCGCGCTCCTCGCCACCGGTGGCGCGGGCCGCGTGTTCGGGCAGTCGTCGAACGCGCTGATCAACACCGGCGACGGCATGGCGCTCGCGTTTCGCGCCGGCGCGGCGTTGAAGGACATCGAATTTTTCCAGATTCACCCGACCGGCCTGCTCAACGGCATTCTCATCACCGAAGGCGCGCGCGGCGAAGGCGCGTACCTGGTCAATAAAAACGGCGAGCGGTTCATGCAGCGTTACGCGCCGCAGTTCATGGAGCTGGCGCCGCGCGATCTGGTGTCGCGTTCGATCCAGCGCGAGATCAACGACGGCCGCGGCTTCGAAGGCGGCTACGTGCATCTCGATCTGCGCCACCTCGGCGCGGAAAAGATCAAAGAGCGGCTGCCGCAGATTCGTGAGATCGCCATTTACTTCGCCGGCGTCGACCCGATCGAGCAGCCGATTCCCGTGCGCCCCACCGTCCACTACACGATGGGCGGCGTCGACGTGAACACCGATTGCGCGTCGACCATTCGCGGTCTCTTCGCCGCCGGCGAGGCGAGTTGCGTGTCGGTGCACGGCGCGAACCGCCTGGGCGGCAACTCGCTGCTCGAGGCGATGGTCTTCGGCATCCATACCGGCCACACGATTCCCGCGTTCCTCGCCAATGGTCATCAGCCGAAACGCAGCCGCGAAGAGGAGCTGGTCGACGCGGCGTTGGCGGATTTCGCGGCGCTGTTCACCGGCAAGGCCACCGAGACGGTCCCCGTTTTGCGCAACGAAATGGAGACCACGATGGTCGCGTCCTTCGGTCTATTCCGCCATCACGACACGATGGAATCGGGGCTGCAAAAGATCGCCGACCTCGCACGGCGATACCGCAGCGTACGCGTGAAGGAAACGAACCTGGTCTTCAATTCGGAACTCATTCGCGCGCTCGAACTCGGCTTCATGCTGGACATCGCGCACGCCTGCGCGCTGGCTTCGCTCGATCGCCGGGAAAGCCGCGGCAGCCATTATCGCGATGATTTCCCGCAAATGGACAACCCGAATTTTCTGCGGCACAGCCTGGTCACGCGCGAAACGGACGGCAGCCTCAAGCGATCACAGAAAGCCGTGACCATCGTCGACACCCAGCCGCTCGACACGATCAAGTACTAGGAGCAAACGATGAAAGGCCGATACGACATCTACCGCCAGCGACCCGGCGAAACGCGCGGCTCGCGTCAGACTTTCGAAATCGAAACGCCCGCGGGCGCCACGTTGCTCGAAATCTTTCACGCGATCCAGGCGGACGTCGATCCGAGCTTCGCGTATCGCTACAGTTGCCGCGGGGCGATCTGCGGGTCGTGCGCGGTGCGGATCAACGGCGTCGCGGGCCTCGCGTGCAAAACGCAGGCGCTGCCGCTCGCGGAGAAAGGCGTTGTTGTCGTCGATCCGCTGACCAATCTGCCGACGATCAAAGATCTCGTCGCCGACTTCACCGCGTTCTGGGAAGCGTACGACAAGGTCCGCCCGCACCTCGAACGCCAGCATGAGCAGCACGATGATCGGCTGACCTGGCGCGACAAGCTTTCCGCGAAACATCTTGACCAACTCAGCCGCGCGGTCGACTGCATCAAATGCGCGGCGTGCCTGTCCGATTGCCCGAAGCGCAAGCTCATGCCGGAGTACATCGGGCCGCAAGCCTGCGTGCAGCTCTACAAGTTCTACTTCGATCCGCGCGACGCCGCGCACGACTTCCGGGTCGCGGAAGCCGCGGCGCCGGGCGGCGCGGTCGCTTGCGATTCCTACACGAATTGTGTGAAGGTATGCCCGAAAGACGTGCGCCCGTTGCGGGCGATCAACTTCATCAAACAGGATTTGGCGAGCAGGAGTAAATAGCCGTGGCGCAGAAATATCGCGTGGAGAAAGATTCACTGGGCGAGTTGAAGGTTCCGGCGAAGGCGTACTACGGCATCAACGTGGCGCGCGCGGTGGAGAACTTTCCGATCAGCCGCCGGCGGATTCATCCGCGTCTCGTGGACGCCTTCTGTCGCATCAAGAAAGCGGCGGCGAAAGAGAATC
>PMZC01000044.1 GCA_003170555.1 Deltaproteobacteria bacterium | reverse complement strand
CGCCATCGCCGCGTTCAGCGCCCGGCGGGTTTTGATCTCCGCCGCAAGGTCCAGGCGACGGAAAGTCACATCGGGAAGCGAAGGGGCCGCGAACGGTCGCAGGCTCTTGCGCGCCGTGGCGCAGTCAGACTTCGAGCCGAAAAAAGTGAAGTCGGCCCCTTGCCTTCCACATTGCCGCGCGATGGAAATCAGCGCCTGCGCCCGTTCTTGTTTACTCTCGTAGTATAGACAAAACATCGTTCCTTCCGGCCCTCCGCTGGGTGTTGTCCCCGCGTCGCGAAATTTTACTTGCCGATCTCCCCGATCGCCGCGGATAGGGCTTCGTCGGAAATACTCATCCTCGACGGATCGCCCTTCTCGCCGTGTTCTTCGATGAAGCCGCGCACCGCGAGCAGGGCGGCGCGACGGCAAATGGTTTCGATATCCGCTCCGGTGCGGCCCTCGGTGCGCTTGGCGAGCTCGCCGATTTTCACCCCGGCCGCCACGGGTTTTCCTTTCAGGCATACTTCGAAGATTTTTTTTCTTCCGGCGGCGTCGGGCATCGGGACCTCGAGCAAGAGGTCAAAGCGCCCGGGGCGAAGCAACGCCGGATCCAACATGTCTCTCCGATTCGTCGCCGCGATGACGAGCACGCCCTTGAGTTCTTCCACCCCATCCATTTCGGTCAGGAGTTGGCTGATCACCCGCTGCGTGACATGCGAGTCGCTGCTTTCGGCGCTGCGGGTCGGCGCCAGCGCGTCGATCTCGTCGAAAAACAAAATGCACGGCGCCGCCTGGCGGGCTTTTTTAAAAACCTCCCGCACCCCTTTCTCGCTTTCGCCGACATACTTGGACAGCAACGCCGGCCCTTTGACCGAGATGAAGTTGACGCCGCCCTGGGACCCGATCGCTTTGGCGAGCAGCGTCTTGCCGGTGCCGGGCAGCCCGTAGAGCAGAATCCCCTTCACCGGCGGGATGCCGGCGTGCTGCAGCAGCGCGGCGTGCTTGAACGGCCACTCGACCGCCTCGCGAAGCTCGCGCTTGATGCTGTCCAGACCGCCGACGTCTTCCCACTTCACATTGGGCACTTCGACAAACACCTCGCGGATCGCCGAGGGCTCGACCTCGGTCAGGGCCGAGAGGAAATGCTCCATGGTCACTTTCAGCGCGAGCAACACTTCGTAAGAGATTTCATTGCTGGCCAGATCGATTTCCGGCATCACCGTCCGGAGCGTCGTCATCGCGGCTTCGCGGCAGAGCGCTTCGAGATCGGCGCCGACGAAACCGTGGGTGATCGCCGCCAGCCGGGCGAGGTCGACGTCTTCGGTCAACGGCATGCCGCGGGTGTGAATCTCGAGGATTTCCTGCCGGGCGAGCGCGTCGGGAATGCCGATTTCAATTTCGCGATCGAACCGGCCGGGGCGGCGCAGCGCGGGGTCGAGCACGTTGGGGATATTCGTCGCCCCGATGACAATCACCTGCCCTCTCGTCTCCAGGCCGTCCATCAGCGCCAGCAGTTGCGCGACCACGCGCTTTTCCACGTCGCCCTGGACGTTCTCGCGCTTGGGCGCGATGGCGTCGAGCTCGTCGAGGAAAATAATGCAGGGCGCGCTCTTCCGCGCCTGCTCGAAAATTCCGCGCAGTTTGGCTTCGCTTTCCCCGTAGAACTTGTGAATCACCTCCGGCCCGCTGACGGAGATGAAAGCCGCCTCCGTCTCGTGAGCGACCGCGCGGGCCAACAACGTCTTGCCGGTGCCGGGCGGGCCGTAGAGCAGCACGCCCTTGGGCGCACTGATGCCCAGCCGTTCAAAGATTTGCGGATAGCGCAGCGGGAGCTCGATCATCTCCCGGACGCGGCGGATTTCACGGTGCAGCCCGCCGACATCTTCATACGAAATGCCCGCCGCCTTGGCGCCCGTCTTGCCGTCCGCTTCAATGACGATCTGGGTCTGCGGATGGACCACCACGCAGCCGTCTTTGGGGTTCGCGCCGACCACTTCAAAATCCTGAAAACGCGAGCCGAACAGCATGGCGCGCACTCGGTCACCCACGACCAGCGGCAGGCCTTCCAACAACCTGCCCACGTATCGCGTGTCGCCGTCGCGGCGGATGGCGGGGATCTCGCCCACCGGTCGCATGATCAGTTTGCCGGCCGGCGCGTGCCCGCCTTTGGCAATCTTGACCCGCTGGTCGAGGCCGGTCTTGGCGTTGCCGCGCGTGATGCCGTCCACCTGGATCAGCCCTTTGCCGCGATTCTCACTGTAGGCGGGCATCGCCTTGGCGACGGTTGTTCGCTCGCCGGTAATGAACAGAATATCGCCCACCTCAGCGCCGAGACGGGCGAGGTCCTTGGGATCGAGCCGGGCGATTCCGCGCCCGACGTCCTTGCCGAGCGCCTCGGCGACCCGAAACGACAATGCCTCCGCCGGGCTCTTTTTCTTTTCATTGGGCATGATCTTGCTGCTCCCTCAGTTGCCGCCAGATGTCGGCGTCGAATGGAAGGTTGTGAATCACGTGGCGGACTTCAAAACCGGGGCCGAGAAGTTTGTCGACGTTATGCAGCAACCCGATAAAAAGGATCCCCGTCTCGCCATCCCGCAGCGTGGTGTCGATGCGGTCGGCGATGTAGACGTCCCGTTGCCGCAAAAGCTCCTCTCCTTCGTTTTTCAACTTCAGCAAAACGCCCTCCGAGGCGTTCTCCTTTGCGGCCTGGATCAGCCGGAGGATGCGACGGTATTCACCCACCACGAGCTCCGCGTCGTCCGTGCCCATCACGATGGCCCCGCGCTCCTGTAATTCGATCAGGAGTTGATGGTTCCGGCTGCCCTTGGCCGCGAGCTCTTGAACGATCTGACTCTCCCGGCCGCAGACCGGCAGACCGTCCTGGTAGAGCCGCGTCCGCGACCAGGTCAGGGAAAGCGCCAACAGCCTGGACCGGATTCCGTTCCACATCGCCTCCACCGCGATGGCGCGCCACTCCCACGCCTCGGCGGTGTCCACGGCCGCCTGGAATTGCCGCTGCACCTCTTTGGCCAGCGATCCCAAGTCCACCTCCGAGTGGATAATGGGTACGTAAATCAACGAACGCACAAGGCTTCCTTCGACCTCTTAATCCCCTCGCCAATCCCTTTCCAAACCACCGACTTTAAAAATTCCAGGTTGAAGGGTTTGGTGATGTACTCATAGGCGCCGAGCACCATCGCTTCGCGCGCGGTCTGAATGTTCGCCCGCCCGGTCAGGATGACGACCGCGCCCCCGTAACCGCACCTCCGCAGTTCTCGAAGGGTCGCAATGCCGTCCAGATCGGGCATCATGATATCCAGCAAAACGAGATCGGGGCGGACCACCGGCGCCAACGCCAGCGCCCGCCGGCCGCTGGTCGCCGTCACGACATCGTACCCCTCCTCGCCGAGAGTCTTCTCAAAAAACTGACAAATCCGCGGTTCGTCGTCGACGACCATCACGGTGCTGTTCCGCCGCGGGGCTTCGGTGATTCTCATCGGTTCATCCCTTCGCTCAAAGCATTGCTCATTGTTTTACTGTTCCCTTACCCAACCGCCCCGGCGCATCTTCGCGAGGCATCTCCGGCTCACCGGCCGCGCCGAGATCATCGAGCATGCCCCGCACTTGCACGTTGGCCAATTCCTGCGGCACGAGACTGATCAGTCTGGCCGTTCGCTCCGCCTCTTCCCAAATCGTCATCAGCGATCGCTTCGACTTGTCTTCCGCCCCCAGCTTGTTCAAGAGATACTGGGAGTGGCTGGAAATCAGACTCAGCGAATTCATGGCGGCGTGAATGAGTTCTTCGAGTGTCTGAATCGTCTGCACGGTTCACCTCATCGAGCGCGAACGACGCCGCGGAAATAATAGAAACGTTCCTGGTGATCACCTGCGTTCATCGTAACCTCCGACTATGACTTCTTGGCTTTCGGCAAATTGAGCTCAAAGATGCCGTTGCGGTAAGACGAGGTCGCCTTCCGCGCGACGACCGCCGCCGGCAGTAGGATTTCCTTGCGATACTTTTTTTCGCCGTGCGCCGCGCTCAGGTTGAGAATGTCGTCCTTCAATTCGTAGCGGATGTCCTCGGCGGCGACCCCCGGCAACTCCGCGACGATCGCCAGATGGTCGTCTTCGTCGAACACATCCACCATCGGCTCGCGCGTCTCTTCCACGACGGCCTTTTGCCCGTCATCTTTGACGTTGCCGAATTGTTCGATCGAAGGTTTGCTTCCGCCGCCGACGCGGACGGAAAACCCATAAACCGCCTTGACGCCCTTCTTGTCGTCGCCGACCTCGCCGGATTTCGTCCACTCGCCGGTTGCTTGTTCGGAAAGTTTGGTCAGCAGGTCGACAAACCCGCCGAAGCTGCGAAAGATACTGCCGGCTCCTGCGTCACTGTTATGTTTCGATTCGTGCGAAGTCTTCCGTACCATCGTTGCTAACCCCCGGTTCGTGGTTCACGTCGTTCAGCGACGCCGCCAAATGGATTCTTCGAAATCTATCGTACGCAAAGTCTTGATGGCAGCCTGTCCGACGGCCACCAGCGCCTTTTGCGCGCGAAACTCCGTTCGCTCTCGTCGCCACAGATCGGCAGACCCGCAAAACGCGGGACGGCGACTTGTTTGTTGGCAACCGGTAAGTCGCGACGGTCGACGACCTGTCACGCCCTTGTTGCATCGCGCCTTTTCTTATCCGCCAACCGTCAATGGGCGGGAAAACGATGCAAAGCCCAACTCAGTTGGCTCCGATATAGATGGGCTTTTCGTTTGCATCGTTCTCCCGGCTTTCAACGGACTTCTTGAAGCAAACCGCTTTACAAAACCGTTGCTCTTTTACTTCAAATCCGGTTATTGTCTTGGAAGAATCGTACCAATCTGGTTGAGCAGCCGCCGAAACCGTCAGAGTTATCGCAACTGCTCGTAATAAATAAGGAATAGTGGTCTAACGAAAAACTAACTCATCAACGTACGCCGAAAACATGGCGAAAAACCGGCGATGTCCGGCCAAAATCAACCAAAACAAGGGCGAAAAAATAATTCTATGCTCGGCACCACACAATATTTTGCGCCGATCATGAAACACGGATAATCTAGTTTTGTGAAATGGAAAAAAATGGACAACCGGAGCGCCCGGCTAGACGACCATCGGAACAAGAGAGAAAGCCGTAACTAAACAGGTTTGCATATCAACATAGAACATCGCGAGCCTCAGACATGTTCATAAAGAAAGACAGACAAGATTAAAGTACTTGCAAAAAGAAAAAAGTCGGACTAATTTAAAGGCAAGAATTGAGTTTTTATCCAAGATAGAAGTTTGGGCAAGAAAAGTGACGTGAAATTGACTTCCCTAAGCCCGTGATTTGGAGATCGGGGTGAAATGACGCTAGCCGTCCGCGATGGAAATGACCGCCTTTTTACCAAGATCGTGAACCGAGTTTCCGCTATATCGATATTATTCAACAGGTTAATTAGCCAAATGACATTCTTGCAACGACTTCTCGGGGAGTTGAGGTTTGCTGCTCCTTGCGAAGCGACTCCTTTTCGGATTCGGGACACCGGAATCGGCGGGGATCTCG
>PMZC01000397.1:15399-16793 GCA_003170555.1 Deltaproteobacteria bacterium | reverse complement strand
AACCAGATTCAACCATCCGCGCGCGAGTCGCCTGGTCGGACGCCACGCGCATCATTGCATACGTAAGGCCAGTGACGTCGCTCGGCTCGACCAGCAAGCCGGCGTCGCCGACCACCTCGGTAATGCTGGGGATCGCCGCGGCCACCACCGGTGTTTCGCAGGCCATGGCCTCGAGCGGGGGCAGCCCAAAACCTTCGTACCACGACGGATAAACCAGTGATTCCGCGCAATTATAAAGGCCGGGCAGCTCGTCGTGCGGAATCGAACCCACGAAACGAACGCGGTCGGCGACGCGGTGTTCGCCGGCGAAGGCGGTCAGATCGCCCACCAGCCAGCCATGTCCGCCGGCCAACACAAGCTCATGGGGCAGGGGGTTGGCGCGGACCAGGCGGGCAAAGGCGGCGATCAGCGTCTTGAGGTTTTTGCGCGGCTGCATCGTGCCGACGAACAGGAAAAAGGGTCGATGCAGGTCGAATTTCCGCCGCGTCCGCTCGCGCTCTTCGGGCGGCAGCGGGTGAAAGATCGCATCGAGGCCATAGGGTATGACCGATATTTTCTCTTCTGATATATTTGCCAGCGCCCGCACTTCCGCTTTGGTCGCCTCGCTGTTGACGATCACCTGCGCCGCGCGCTCGACGCTGCGCAGCCCGACGAACCGCTTGTAGGCGCGGCGGCCGGCGTTGTACATCTGCGGCAACCGGTAGAACGCCAGATCGTGCACGGTGATGATCACGGGGCAGGGGCGGCCGAGCAGCGGCAGCGCGTGATCCACGTAGTGCAACACGTCGACGCCGTCGCGCCGGGCGAACCGCGGCAGGCCGAGCTGCTCCCACGCGATGCGCGCGGCGCTGCCGGCCAAATTCCACTCGGGGCCGACGAGCGACGCGCCGTCGAGATGCGGGCGCAAGACTTCGCGGCCGTGCAACAGGTAAAGACGCAGCGAGCCGCGCGCTTCAGGCAGGCGGGTCAGCGCGCGCACGAGATTGAACGCGTAATTGCCCACCCCGGTTTCGCGTTCGAGCGCCTTCTGTGCGTTGATTCCGACCAGCATCGCCGGGCCTCCGCGGCGAAGTATAGAGGAGCGACTCGGCGCGGTCCAGCGCGCGCCGGAAAGATCGCCCCGCGCGGCGAGTTTTTATATGGACCGTATTTTTTGGTTGACAGCCCGGTACTTTGCTGTGGTATAATCTCCAGTGCAGGGTTCAGCGAGCGTGTGAGGATCGTCAGACGACGGAGGGAACGGTGCACCTCGCGCGCTTGGCTGTATTTTTATGCGCCTTGTTTACACTCCTCCTCGTGGCAGCTTCTTGCACCCCCCATGGCGACGATGACACGGCGAACGACGACGATGCTTCGCTCGATGACGACGCCGCACTTGATGATGACGCCACACT
>PMZC01000397.1:0-15378 GCA_003170555.1 Deltaproteobacteria bacterium | reverse complement strand
ACGACGACGACGACGACGACGATGATTCCGCGGCCGACGACGATGTCGCCGATGACGACAGCGCCGACGACGACACCATCAATGTCGCCACGCGCGAATGGCTGTTCGGCGGCGCGCCGCGGGACATCGAACTGGCCTTGGCCGTCGACGATCAACCGCTGATCGCGACGCATTCGGGCGACCGTCCGTTCCTGTTTTCGCGCTTCGGCGCCGGGTTCTCGGTCGAGCGGCTCGCCGCCAAAGGTTGGGCCTGGGACCTGGTGGTCGACGCGGCCGACCGCGCGCACCTCTATTTCGCCGACACCTATGGCGATCAGTGGCTGCACCTGATCAAGGACGGCGGCGAATGGCGGGCGGAAGTCGCCGAAGCGAATGCGCAGGAATATGGCGGGTACGAGTCGTTCAGCGAACTGGTGGTTGATCCCGGCGGCTCCGCGCATTTGATGTTGTGCTGGGGAACGGTGGATCACCTGACCAACCGCACCGGCGTGTGGACTCGCGAAACGATCGTCCCGAACCAGGACGGCGAAACGTACAGCGATTGTCATGCGGCCGTCGCGCCGACCGGGGAACTATACGCCGGCTTCGTCTCGACGATCCACGACATCTATGGAAATCCATACTCCAAGATCGGCTGGGTCAGCGACGAATCAGGGCAATGGGCGAGCGAATGCCTTGACCCGGACGGCGGCGCGCAGGTCCAGGTCGCGGCCGGCAGCGGCGGCAGCTCGTATCTGCTTTATCGCAACGACGCCGGCGGACATTTCGGCGTGCGCCAGTCCGGCGCCTGGACCTGGCACGATGTCGCGCCCGCCGCCGGCGACTACGCACGGCTGTTGATGGTGAACGGCGCGCCGACCATCCTGCTGGCCGCCACGGATGCGGATCGCGCGTTGTCCACGCTCACCTGGCAAGGCGCGGACTGGGATGCGGCGGACCTGGGTTTCGCACCGGGATACTATTTCGACGCGCAACCGGCGTCCGACGGCTCCTGGCGGGTTGCCGACTACGACGAAAGCACTTCGACCCTGCTTTACGCCTCCAACCAGACCGGCAGTTGGGCGACGGAAAGCGTCTATTCCCAACCGGAACTGGGGGAATGCGCGGGGCAGGCGCTCGACGCCGCGCAGCACGCGCACGCGCTCGTCCGTACGGACGCCGGGGCGTGGTTCGACGTGCACGACGACGGCATGCAGTGGACGGCGGACCGCGTCGATCTGGGCTGGCCCGACTTTTCCGACGCGCACATGAAGGGCGACGCGGCCGGCGCCATGCATCTGTCCGGGTACGACGGCGACCATCTCGTCTACGCCACCAACCAGAGCGGCGTCTGGCAGGCGGAAGCCGTCGCGCCGGCGGCCGATGGAGGCGAGCTCACCCTGAAAGCCGACGGCGAACCGGCCGTGGTGTTCTTTGACTCGGACCTGAAAATCTATTACGCCGAGCGCACCGGCGGAGATTGGCAGGTCGTGCTGCTTTCCGACCTCTCCTGGATTTCGCCTTTCGGCGCCGCCGTGGCGGTCAACGATTTCGGCGACGCGTTTACTTGCTACCACCGGGAATCGTACGATCAACTCTACTGCGCGAGCCGCATCGGCGGCGTTTGGACGACGCAAGTGGTCGCCGAAGACCTGGACGCTTACTCCGACGGGGCGATGGCGTTGGATTCATCCGGCGCGCCGCACTACATCACCGGGTTCCGCATCCAGCCGTCCGACTTTTTCCTCCAAGAGGTCGTCTTCCGCGACGGCGCATGGACCGTGAATTACCTCGCCCCGGGGATGATCGGCGTCATGGAGTTCACGATCGATCGGGACGACGTGGAGCACGTCTTCGCGAGCGAACCCGTGAGCGGACTGGCCGATACGCATTTGCTGTACGGCGACAATCGAACCGGCGTGTGGAAGTTCGGCGAGTTCGATCGCGGCGAGGGCTCCGACCTCGCGTCAGTGCGACTGCCCGACGGCTCATGGCAGGTGGTGTACCGGGAAGGCGGCGGGCTCTGGCGCACCGTGTTTGCGCCGCCGTGGGCCGCGGGCCGCTGACCGCGGTCGCCGACGCGCCGAGAAGAAGACCTGGGGGCGCAGGCCGAGGGGGAGTAAAGATGCGAGTTTGTTCATGCTGGCTGCTCGTTTTCGCGGTGCTGATTTTGTCCGCGTGTGTGCCCCCCCATAGTGACGACGATCAGGCGATCGACGACGACGACGCGTCGGCCGATGACGATCTGGACGATGACGTGGATGACGATGCCGATGACGACGCTGACGATGACCTCGATGATGATTCAGACGACGACAGCGACGATGACAGCGACGATGACAGCGACGATGACGCAGACGATGACAGCGACGACGACGCTGACGACGATGCGGATGACGACGCCACGCCCGATGATGACGCCACACCCGATGACGACGCCACGCCCGATGATGACGCCGACGATGACACGGCGCCCGACGACGACACGACGGTTCCGGTCCTCTGTTACCGCGATGCCGATTGGGACGGCTACGGCGACGCGGCAATCAGCCGGACCTTCGACAACGAATGTCCGCCCGGCTGGTCGCTCGACAACACCGACGGCAACGACGAAGACCCGCTGACCCACCCCGGCGCACCCGAGCTGCCGGACGACGGGGTCGATCAGAACGGCGACGGTTTCGATCTCGTGCACGGCGACGACAACGGCGTGTTCGTCGCGCAGACCGGCAGCGATGACAATCCCGGCACAATGGCGCTGCCGAAGCTCACTATCCAGGCGGGCGTCGATCTCGCGGCGCTGACCGACAAGGTCGTGTACGTGGCGGAGGGCGTCTACGACGAACGGGTGACCACGTCGGTTTCGATCTTCGGCGGCTACGACCCGGTCGATTGGTCGCGCGGCCCCGGCCACGACGTAACCATTTCGGCGCCGCTAAGCTCGGACTCGGCTTCCGCGGTGCTGATCGACAGCCCGAGCCCGTTGGCGTTGGGTCAATTGAATATCGACGGCGGGGCCGGCGGCGACACGATTGCGGGAGTCAAGATCGTATCCAGCGCGGCCGAGATCGTGGATTGCTGGGTTTACGGCGGGGCGCCGACTCCGCCTCGCGAGACGGGGGAGGCGATCGGCGTCTACGCCGAATACGCGACGACCGTGATCGCCAATTCGTATCTTCGCGGCGGCTGGGTGGCCGGCGTGCTCTATGGCGAGGCCTTCGGTTTGGAGTCCGTCGGCGGGGGCCGGGCCATTGTCGTCGACAGCGAAGCCTTGGCCGACACCGTTCATCCGTCGACCTTCGGCGGCGGCTCCGGCTGCGGTATTTGGGTCGACGGGCCGCTGCTGCTCCGTCACAGTTCGGTGGACGGCGGCGAAATTACGTGCCAGGGGAGCGACTGCGCCGCGGAGTCCTTCGGCGTATATGCAGGAAGTTTTGCGCGGCTGGAGCACAACGACATTTACGCCGGCCAGGACCAAGGCGACACCGTGCCGATGGCTGTCGGCGTCATTGTCGACCGCTATGCCTCCGCCGAAATCGTGGACAACGTCATCGACGGCGGTACGGCCGACGGCGAGCTGGGCGAAACCAACGCGGTCTGGGCGATCGGACCGGCGACGCTGGCCGACAACGTGCTGTTCGGCGGATGGTGCAAAAGCGATTTTTGCGCCTCGTTCGGCATCGAGCAAGCCAACTACGGCGCGGTGACCGCGGTCAACAACACGATCTTCGCCGGCGTCGCCCCGGGCAGCAACACGCACACCGCCGGCGTCATCATCGGGATGGCGATCTACCTGGTGAACAACATCATCGACCCCGGCCAGGCCGGCGATTACACCGCCGGCATCCTGAGCAACACCGCTTCCGTTTCCGCCTACGTCGCGGCCAACGACATCTGGGGCGGCGGGCCCGGAGCGGCGTGTCTGGTCTTGGACCCGACCCATTGCGTGACTTCGCTGGACGAACTCAACGCCTGCGGCTGGTATGCGTGCGTGCAGGCGGAAGCCAACATCAGCGGCGATCCGCTTTTTGTGGACCCGGCCAATAGCGACTATCACCTGAGCGACGGCAGCCCGTGCATCGACGCGGGCGTTGATCCGTCCCCGTGGTACGACGGCGATCTCGCCGACTTGGATTTCGACGGCGTGGCGCGTCCGCAAGGCGCGGGGTGGGATATCGGGGCGTTCGAGTTTGCCAGCACCGAACAATAGGTGAATAATAATTGGCGAACAGCGAACGACCGGGGAGGGTTGTGGCCGTGTTCTCTCGCCAACTTTTGATTTCGTTGTTGATCGTCCTGTCGGCGTTCGCGCTCGCCGCCTGTGCCGGCCAGTCGAACGGCGATGACGACCACGCCGCCGATGACGACGCGACTGTCGATGACGATCTGTCGGACGATGATCTCGACGACGATACTACGCCCGACGACGATGCTGACGACGACACGCAGGACGATGACGCCGTCGACGACGACGCCTCAGACGATGATGCCGACGACGATGCGGATGATGATCTCGATGATGATTCGGTCGATGACGATACCGTCAACATCTACGCCGATCTGCTGCCCACCGGTCCGCTGCTGAAAACGACCTTCGGCATTTGCAGCCACCTGGCGGGCGGTACGGCGCCGAACGCGATTCGCGATCTCGAAACGAACCACCTGGCCGAAGCGGGCCTGTTGCGCGTGCGGCGCGATTTCTCCTGGTCGGACATCGAGCCGGCGAAGGGCGAATGGAACTGGGACCAGCCCGACGGCTTTTATCAGGAGGCGCTCGATCACGGCTTCGCCTTCGACGCGCTGCTCGATTACGGCGTCGGCTGGGCGATGCCGAACGGTTCGCCGTCGGAGATCGACCCCGCCGACTTCGCCGAGTTCGCGGGCCAGGTCGCCGCGCGTTATTGCGAGCACATCAAGCAGTACGAAGTGTGGAACGAAGAAAACTCCGCGCGCTTCTGGGCGCCGCAGCCCGACCCGGAGCGCTACGGCCTGCTGCTGAAAGCGGCCTACACCGCGGTCAAGAACGCGTGCCCCGACGCGCAGGTCGTCTTCGGCGGCCTCGCGCCATACGCCCAGGTCGCCATCTTGTGGGACGGCGTGTATCCGTTCTTCGACGACGTGGCCGGCGTATACCCGGACATCTGCGATTCGTTCGACATCATGGCGATCCATCCGTACACCTTCGCGCAAACGGTCGCGCCGGAACTCGACTTCTCGCTGCTCACGTTCACCGCGCCGGACATCACCGGCCAGACGGCGGATATCCGCGCCAAGATGGCGAACGCGGGCTGCGGCGACAAACCGGTGATCTGGAACGAATGGGGTTGGCCGAGCATCTTCATCAGCAACGAGCGCCAGGCGCATTACCTCGCGCGCGGATTTCTGCTCGGCGCGAAGGAAAGCGTGACCGGCTATTATTGGTACACGTTCTGGGACGGCAGCGGCGGCGCGTTTCCGATCACCGAGGATTACTTCGGCCTGTTCGCGTACCCGCCCGAGAGCGACACGCCCAAGCCGAGGTGGTTTGCGTATCAAGCGCTGACCGGTCTGCTGAGCGATATGAAATTCGCCGGCGATCTCTCCGCAAAGCTTGGCCTATCGTCCGACGTTTACGCGCTGGCCTTCGCCGACGACGATCTCACGCACGTCATCGTCGCGCTGTGGGACGGCCGTTTCCCAGGCGCCTTCACGCCGGTTTCGCTCCCGTTCCCGGCGGGCGCAACCGATGTGCAGGTCTACGCCGAAGACGGCGCGACTCTACCCGGCCCCTGGTCCGATCCGCTCAGCCTCACGCTGACCGGGCAGGTGGTGTACGTGGAGTTCGCGAAGTCTCTGTAACGCGTTTTCTTGCAGGATTTAGCGCGAGCGAAGTTGTTTTGCCGATTTTAGATGAAAAGACTACCACTTCTAACTTTATCGCCTGCGACAACAACCGACTTTGGCCACGAAAATGTTACGGCTTTTCAGGCTGCGGATCGCAAAATTACCAAGTGAAGGTAATCGTATAAAAGACGCCGACCACCTTACCCTGATTGGCTGTGACCATGTCGAAGTCGATTAACGCCCGACTCCCTCGATACTCAACTGTTTGTTCTCTCCAATCGTTACTTATTCCCGGGCCCGCGGTCGTCATTACTTCGTTGCTTATTTCAAACGCCCTTTCGTTATGGCCTGTTGCTGGGTTGTGCCAAATACAGATCACCTTGCCCGAGCGCCACTCGATTCTAAACCAGGCGTTTGGATAACCGTGTAGTCGATACTGCGGGGAGCGGGGTTTTTCAACGCCAACATGGTCCTGTATGGTCTCATGAGTCGGCGGCGCGGGCGTCGGCGTAGCGGCCGGCGGTGGAGTCGGCGCGGGAGTCGGCGTTGGTGTTGGAGTAGGGGTCGGCGTGGGGGGCGGCGGCGGCGTTGGCGCGAGAACCGTAGCCTCGGTCGCCAACATGACCCGCTCGTCGACCAGTACCCAGCCCTGCCTCACGCCTGGCGGGCTGACCAACACCCACTGCTGATTTTCAATGACGTTTTTGGAAAGAATTTTCAGCCGCGCGCCCTGAGGTAATTCGCCAAGGGGGCGAGAATCGGTTGAAAGAATAGGGTAGACCTTGACCCCGGATTGCCGAGCGATGATCGTCGTCGCTTGTTGAAAGCTGATCGTTTCGGCGGACAACACGATCGCGCCGGAAACAATAATCAAGGAGAGAAAGATCAACAGAGATAAATGGTTCCTGAATCGAGTTTTTGGCGAAGACATGATCATTGACCTCCTTAAACCAGCGTTGCCCAACACTATCCCTCGCGCAGTAAGGATTCCTTGGTTCTGGTTTTGTCATACGTAATAGGTTGTACAAGCTTTATGTTATCACGATTGCGGATTGTGCAACAGCGACGACCGCCTGAAGAGGCTCGAACGATGCGGTCTGATGTCGGGTAGGGACGACGCGCGCTTGACTTGGCGGCCCGGAGAAATACGATGGGTTGGCCTCTTCCCGTTGATCACGTTGTCACGCCTTTGGTCGGGCGTGTGTGGTGCATAGAAAGCAATGGAACGGGATTCGTTTTCATTTGATCGAACGAAAAGGGGGGAACCATGCCCAGAACAAAACGGATTTTTATCAGCGATGTCCATTTGGAGATGAAGGTCGGCGCTCTGCCGCCCGGCAAGCACGATTACACGTGGCTCAAGGAGGACGCGGCCAAAGATTTCGCTTCGTTCTTGCAGTACTTGAACGCCGCGCCGGACGTGGAAGAAGTCGTGCTGCTCGGCGACATCTTCGACAACTGGTGTTGCCCGGTGGAACTCCAACCGCCCACGTTCTCCGAGCTGCTCGAATCCCAAAGCGACTCGGCCGTGGTCGCTCAACTGAAGGCGCTGGCCGCTAACCAGGATGTGCGCGTCATGTATCTGCCCGGCAATCACGATATGGGTATGACCCGGGAGGTGCTTGCCGACGCCTTCCCCGGCCTGACGTTCGGCGGATCGACGCCGGGCCTGGGCCAGTATCGGTCGAGCCGCCTGCTGGCGGAGCACGGCAGCGCCTACGGCATGTTCAACGCGCCCGACCCGTACAACAGCCCGAAGAGCGGCCTGCCGCTCGGGCACTTCATCACGCGCGTCGTGACGACCCGGACCTACAACACGGGTACGGCGATGCAGCCGGTGACCACCGCGATTCACGGACTGGCGGACTTGTTCGGGCCGGATGAACTGGGCGGCGCGGTCCTAGACGGCGTGCTTGACGACGCGAATCTGCCGCTCAGCACGCCGATCATGATGCCGATGTCCTACGGGCCCGGCGCCGCGACCACCGCGCAGGCGGTCAAGGACAAGTACAATGACATCTACGGCCAGTGGACAAAATACCGCGGTCCGGCCGCGGCCTTCAACGGCGTGTTGGCCGAAATCAAACGGCTCGGCCTCACCGCCGAAAACGTCTGCGCGAACGGCGACGTCAACGTGGTCATCTTCGGGCACAGCCACGATCCCCGGCTCGACCGGCTCAGCACGTTCCTCGGGCGGGATTTCATTTACGCCAACTGCGGCGCCTGGTGCGAGAGCGACAAGCCGCGCACCTACATCGAAGTCGAGCGCGACCGCGACAATCGCGAGCAGACCGTGCGCCTCATCGAATGGAAAAACGGGCAGATCGTAAAGGACACAATACAGGAAGAGACCATTTCGCTGTAGCAGCCGCGCCCAGCGATTTATCGCTGGGGCTCTTTCGGGCGGACACGAGGCCCGCCCCTACGCCATCAACCCCGCGATGTCGACGTGTTCGTTCACCAGCCGGGTGAGCAGGTCGATTTTTCCCGTGTCGTTTTTGGTGAGCAGCGGGTCGACGCGATCGATTTCCTGCGCGGCGCGGTAGGTGTCCCACGGCACTTCGAGCAGCGGCATGTGCGCGCTTTCCGCGCGGGCGATGATGTTCGCCGGCGGCAGGATGTTGTTGGTCAGCACGACGCACGCGGCGTTGGTGTCGAGCGCGGCGAGGATCATGTCGCTGCGGTCGCCGCTGGCGATGATCAGCCGATGCGGTTTGGTGAACACCGGGTGCTGGTGCGCCGCCGCCACCGACATCGAACCGACGAAGATGTTCCGCACCTCGCGGTCGAGGCCGCTTTCGCCGGCGACCACGCGGGCGAACAGATGGTCGACCAGGTAGCGCACGGACATGCCGGTCAGGTCTTCGACGAAGGGAATCTGGCCGAAAACGCGAATGCCGGCCTGGTCGATGGCCTTGCGCGACGTGCGCTGGAAGTCGTCGGGGTCTTTGATCTTGTTGATGATCACCCCGGCGAACGCGGCGTGCGTGGGGTCGAGGTATTCCTTGACGAAGGCGATGTCGTCGAGCACTTCGTCTTCGTCGCCGCCGACGACCAACAGCAGCTTCGCCTCGAGCGCGCGAGCCACGGTGATGGCGTCGAGATGCACCGAGGCGCCGAAGTGCATCGTGTTGCCGGCTTCGACGAACAGCGCTTCCTTGTTCGCGCCGGCCGCGGCGGCTTTTTCGCGCAGCTTGGCGGCGATGGCCGCCTCGTCGTACATGTAGCGCAGCTTGGCGTGCTCGAAGCCGAGCGAAATGTCCTCGGGCCGTTCGGTGATGACCAGCAGATGGGTCAGCAGTTCGGAGTCGTAATCCCACAGCCGCTTCTTGCGGTACAGCAGCCGATCGCCCAACGGTTTCAAGTAGCCGCACGGCTTGGCCAGCGCCTTGGCCAGGCCGATGATTACGCTGGTCTTGCCGGCGTTCTTGTGCATGGATGCGACCACGATCTTATGCATGGCTGGCTCCTTTCGGGGGGTACAGCAGAATGCGCATATCCACCGCTTTCACGCCGTGGCCCTGATCGTAGACCACGAGGGGGTTCACCTCAATATCCGACACCGCCGGACAGCCGGCGAGCAGGGCGCCGACGCGCAAAATCGTGTCGATCACGCCGTCGATGTCTTTCCGCTCTTCGCCGCGCACGCCGAGCAGCAGCGGGTACGAGCGAATTTCCTTGATCATCGCCATCGCCTCGCCGCGGTCGATCGGCCAGGCGCGGAACGAGATGTCTTTCATCACCTCGACGTAGATGCCGCCCAGCCCGAACATAATCACCGGGCCGAACGAAGCGTCGCGCCGCGCGCCGATGATCGTCTCGGTCCCTTTCTTGACCATCTCGCCGACCTCGACGCCCTCGATGCGCGCGCGGGGCGCGTGGATGCGGCAGTTGTGCATGATCGCCTCGTACGCGTCGAGCACTTCCGCGCGATCTTCGAGATCGAGCGCCACGCCGCCGGCGTCGCTCTTGTGGATGATGTCCTTCGACACCACCTTCATCACGACCGGATAGCCGATGCTCTCGGCCAGCCGCACGGCCTCGTCGAGATTGCGCGCGACGCCGCTCTTGGGCATCAGCAGGCCCGCCGCGCGCGCGACTTCCTGCGCCTCGTGGGCCAGCAGGAACGTGCGGCCGTCGTTCCGGACGCGTTCGACCACGGCATTGATCGCCGGCAGATCGATCACCGGCGGATCGACCGGCGCCGGCGTCGCCATCGCGTTCTTCAAATTGCGATAGTGCACGTACGCGGCGCCCAGGCACGAAACCGCCTGGTACACGTCGGCGTAGATCGGCAGGCCGGCCGTGCGCAGGCGGCCGATGCCGGCTTCGGTCTTTTCGCCGCCGAAGAACGACAGCACGATCGGTTTCTTGTCGCCGTGTCGGGCGTGAACCCGCAGGAGGGATTGTTCCAGCAGGTCCACGTCGATGGTCGCCGTTTCGCAGCCGAGGCAGATCACCGCGTCGATCGCCTCCGTGGCGAACGAGGCTTCCAGCGCCGCTTCGTATTCCTTGGCCTGCGCCTGGCCGGTGATGTCGACCGGGTTCTTGGTCGAGCCGAATTCGGGCGTCACCGGGCGGAAGATTTCTTTCAGCGTTTCGGTGTCGTCATACAGATTGACCTGGAATTTCTCGCACGCGTCGGCCGCGAGCACGCCGATGCCGCCGCCGTTGGTGACGATGACCGCGTTCTCGCCATGCGGCGCCGGGCTGCACGACAGAAACTTGCACCAGTCGAGCGCCTCCTGAATCGTCTCGGCGCGGTTCACGCCGCACTGGCGCATCACGTCCGAAAAGATTTCATCGGCGCCGGCCAGCGAACCGGTGTGCGAGGCCGCGGCCATCGCGCCGCGTTTGGACCGGCCGGATTTGATGACGACCACCGGCTTCACGCGCGTGGCCCGGTGCAGAATCTCGACCAGCCGGTCGCCGTCCTTGACGCCCTCGATGTACATCAGAATGACTTTGGTCGCGTCGTCGGCGACGAGGTATTGCAGCAGGTCGGCCTCGTCGAGGTCGGATTTGTTGCCCACCGACACGATGGCGGACAGGCCGATGTTTTCGATCTTGGTCTTGCCGATCATCGCGATGCCCAGCGCGCCGCTCTGCGTGATGATCGCGACGTTCCCCGCCTTCACGTCGGGCGGGCCGAAGGTCGCGTTGATCGGCGCCGCCGCCGAGTAGATGCCGAAAATGTTGGGGCCCAGAATGCGCACGCCGTGTTCGCGGGCCAGCGCGACGATGCGCTGCTCTTCCGCCAGATTGCCCACCTCCGAAAATCCCGAGGTGATGATCGACGCGAACGGCGTCTTTTTCTCGGCGCACTCGCGCACCGCGTCGTACACGCCCTTGGCCGGAATGACGATGCTCACCAGGTCGATCTCGTGGTCGTCGACCTCGGCCAGCGACGCGTGGCAGGGTAGGCCGTCGATCTCTTTCACCTTCGGATTGATCGGGTAGATGCGGCCGGCGTAACCGCTGGCGCGAATGTTATGCAGCAGCTTGTAACCGATTTTGTCGGGATGGGCGGAGGCGCCGATCACCGCCGTCGCGCGCGGCCGAAACAGATAGCGCAAGTCGACCTCGCGGTTCATTTCGCCGCCTTGAACTTCATCTTGAGTTCGTACACCCCATCGGAAACGCGCTTGTCCAGATCGGGAAACGCCTTTTCAAAAACGTGCAGCATGGGCTTGTTCTCCACGAGCACTTCCGCGGTGAAACCCAGCAAGCCTTGCCGCTGGGCCAGGTAGACCAGGTAGTCGAGCAGCGCCGAGCCGATGCCCTTGTTGTGATAGGCGTCCCGCACGGCGAAGGACACTTCGGCCGTATGCGTGCCGGGGTTAATGCCGTATTGCCCCAGCGCGATGATCGTTTCCCGGCCGCCTTCTTCCACGGTCGCCAGAATGGCCATCTCGCGCGTGTAGTCGATGACCACGAATTCCTGCAAGCGCTCGTGGGGCATGTCCTTGCGCGACGAAATGAACCGCCGGTACAGGCTGTTGTCCGACAGCGAATAGAAGAACTCCTTGAGCGGCGGTTCGTCGTCGATGTTGACCGGCCGGAAATGGCATTCGACGTCCTTGCAGGTCAGGCAGGTGCGCTCGAGCTCGGCCGGATACTCGCCGCGCTTGCCGGCGATGAACGCCTGGTCGCCGTAGATCAAATGCCGCTTCTTCGCCTCTTCGATCAGGTTAGGCCGGAAATCCGGATGGGCGATCGAGATCAACTCCATCGCGCGCTCGCGGATGTTCTTGCCGTGCAGGTAGGCGATGCCGTACTCGGTGACCACGTAATGGATGTCGCCGCGCACCAGCGTGACGCCCGCGCCTTCCTGCAAGAACGGCACGATGCGCGAAACCGTTCCCTTCTTCGCCGTCGAGGGCAGGGCGAGGATCGTGCGGCCGTTCTTGGCCAGCACCGCGCCGCGCATGAAGTCGGCCTGTCCGCCGACGCCGCTGAAGAAGACCGCGCCGATCGATTCGGCGGTGGCCTGGCCGGTCAGGTCGATCTCCAGCGCCGAGTTGATCGCGACCATGTTTTCGTGCTGCGCGATCACCAGCGGATCGTTGGTGTAGTCGATGGTGCGGAATTCGACCGCCGGGTTGTCGTGCAGAAACTGGTAGCAGTCGGTGTGGCCCATGCAGAACGTGGCCACGGCCTTGCCGCGGTTGATCGACTTGCGCGAGTTGTCGATGACGCCCTGCTTCATCAGTTCGACGATGCCGTCGGAGATCAGTTCGGTGTGCACGCCGAGGTGCTGCTTGCCGCGCAGGTTGGCGATGATCGCGTTGGGCGTCGCGCCATAGCCGACCTGAATCGTCGACCCGTCTTCCACCAGCCGGGCGACGTTTTCGCCGATCTTCTGGATCGCCTCGTTGTCGCGTTCGGCGTGGAATTCGAGCAGCTCTTCATCGTGCGGGACCAGATAGTCCACGTCGCGGATGTGGATGAAGCCGTCGCCGTGCGTGCGCGGCATGCGTTTGTTGACCTGGGCGATGACGATGGCCGCCATCTCGGCCGCCGCTTTGACGATATCGACGCTGATGCCCAGGCTCATGTAGCCGTGGTCGTCGGGCGGCGAGGTTTGGATGAGCGCGACGTCGATCGGCACGCGGCGCCGGTAAAACATTTCGGGCACCTGCGACAGAAACAGCGGCGTGTAGTCGGCCGCGCCGCGGTTGATCGCGTCGCGCGTGGTCTGGCCGATGAAAAACGAGTTGTGCCGGAAGTTGTGGCGGAAGCGATCGTCGGAATACGGCGCGATGCCCAGCGACCAGACGTGAAACACTTCGGCGTCGAAAAACGCCTTCGGGTTCGTGGCGACGTATTCGACCAGCGAGTTACTCAAAAACTGCGGTTCGCCGCAGGCCGTACCGATGAAGATGCGGGCCCCGCGGTGGATTTTGCTGAAGATTTTTTCGAGGGGGGCGAATTTGTCCGGATATTGCTTGCGCATTTCGTCCAGGCGGCGTTGCGCTTCGGCCTGATCCAACATCGCGGCCCCCCTTCCGTCCGTTCCCGTAATTTTATACAAATAACCGGCGCGCGCCCAGGCTCGCCGTGCGTAGTTAGACATGCGGTCCGGGGGATGTCAACCACCGTCGATTGCGGAATCGCTTGTAGGAGCGCCTTTCCAGGCGCGATTCAGATCGCACCCAGAAGGGTGCTCCTACAAAATCGTCCGGCGCTCGAGACCGGAATTGTATCTTCTCCACGAATCGTTGTACAAACACTGTTCGAGGTGACGATGGTCCAGAAAACCGAACGCTACGCCGAGATCGACCTGCTCAAGGGCCTGGGTTGCGTGCTGATGCTGGTCGGCCATGCGATCCGCATCAAGATGCCGGCGCCGGGCGTGGTCGACAAAGTCATCCTGCACCTCATGGATTTTTCGGGCCCGATGTTCTTCTTCGCCTCGGGCATGAACGTGATGACGTTCATCGAACGCAACGAGCAGAAGCCCGGCTTCAACGCGAAAAAATTCTACCTGTGGGCGGCGGCGGGTTTGTTCTTCCTCGGCTACGCCTACAATCTCAACCGGATCAGCCTCTTTTTCATGGACATTTTCCAAGGCGTGGCGCTTTCGACCGTGATCGTCTATTTGTTGATGCGCACGCGCCTGCCGACCTGGGCGCACTTCATCATCGTCGCGGCGCTCTACGGCATCTACGCGCAATTCCGCATCCGGCTCGAGTTGGATCAGATCGTGCCGGGCTTTCACCAGATGCGCCTCGGGATTCCGCCGGACGCCGACATCGCCTACTTCCTCAAGCACAATATCCTGAAAGATTTCGTGCTCACGCTCGGCCTGGGGCGAACCTGGCTGTTCGCCAACTTCACGCCGCTGTCGTGGGGCGTATTCTTTTACTTCGGCGCCCTGTGTTACCGCAGCGTGGTGCAGCGCAAAAAGAGGGCGTTGCCGTGGGTGATTTTCTTCGCGGCGATCTTCTGCGCCGCGCCCTGGGTGTTGGCCAACCTGTTCGCGCCGGGCAAGTCGCTGCTGGATGCGGTGTTTCTGGCCAGCTACCTCGACCTGATCATGCGCGGCATCCCCAGTTACATCCTGATGACGCTCGGCGGTGCCGGGCTGGCCTACCTGGCGATGCGCCGTTGGTATCGCGGCACGGGCGCGATTCGCAACCGCGCGGCGCGGTGGGTCGCGGCGCGGATCGAACTGCTCGGCAAGGAAAGCCTGCTGTTCCTCGTCGTGCACTGGTGGGTGCTCGACACGATCATGATGGGACTGCTCATCGTCAACGCGATTTCGCGACGCCCGCCCGGCGCGGGTTTCGAGATGAACATCTACGCCCGTGCGGCGCTGACCCTGACCGGAACCGCGTTTGCCGTGCCGCTCTTCGCGCGCCTGCGCGACCGCGTCAGCCAGACCGAGCAATACGGCTGGAAGGTCTCCGCGTTCGTGGTCGTCATGCTCTTTCTGTCCGCCGTGTTCCGCTCGCTGGCGCTGGGCCACTACCTCACCTACGGCGCCAGCTTCGGCTTCGCATTTTACTACCCCTACCTGCGCGGAAAACTTCGGCGGAAGTTTACCGCAGTGAAAAATGAAGAGTGAAAAGTGAAGAGTTGGGCCGCAAACGACAGTGAAGAGTGAATAGCCAGGGATGGGCAGGTTGGGTCGCGAACTATTCTTCCGGGCTTTTCGGCGAATTCGATTTGGTGGTAAGTAAAATCGACGCGAGAATCTTGAGAATCTGTCCACCCTCGTCGATGAGCTGCTCCAATTTCTTCGCGGGAACCATCTCGATATCGCGCATGATCTTCAGCCAATACTTCGTCTCCCGCGCCTCTTTGTAAGCAATGCTCATCTTCGCCACGAAATCCCGCCGGGTGTGTCCGCCCTGCGCTTCTTCAACATTCGCGCCGATCGAAGTTCCGGAGCGCATTACCTGCTTGACCAAGACGAGGTCCGTACCGCGTGCGTCTATTGCGCGACACATTTTCGCGATTCGCACCGAGAAGTCATATGTACGTTGGACAATGCCTGTTTCTTTGTTCACGATCGCCTCCCATTGCAGCGTTACTCTTCACTCTTCACTCTTCAGAGCCTCTTGCATAAAT
>PMZC01000241.1 GCA_003170555.1 Deltaproteobacteria bacterium | reverse complement strand
GCGTTCATCGGTCACGTTCGAGCCGACGGTCAGGCGCGGATGCCGGGCCGCCAGCCAACTCGCCAGGTGCTCGTTGGTCGGATCGCTCGCGGCGAGCGGCGCTCCCAGATTGATCCACGCCAAAAACGGCCCGTCGAGGTTGACCTTCTTCGCCTGCTGCGCCAACTCCGGCACGACTTTTTTCGCGGCGAGATTGGTCGCGTACCGATCGGCCAAATCCGGCAGCGGCGCCAGCACCAGGTATTCGCCCACGATGCGCCAATGCAGCGCGCGGCCGAACATCCCGATGCGTTGCGGGTCGAGCACAATGCGTTCGAGCGAAACGCCGCCCTGCCGCAGTTTCCGCGCCAACATGACGATTTCCAACCGACGTTCGGCCGGCAGCAAATGCAAGGCTTGGTCGAGTTCCGCGTCGGTTTTCGACCGCGACAGCAACTGCAGCAACGTCTCCCCATTCGCGCCGACCGGCATATTGAGCACGTTGTGCGCCATGTCTTCCGACTGACGCATGCGGGCGAGGATCTGTTTCATGTCATCGACGTTCTTGATCTGAAACACGAGCGTCGGAAAACCGCCCGGGCTGTCGTAGTCGACCGCCAACGCCACCTCATGGCCGGTGGCGTCGAGAAACGAGGTCAGCAACATGGTGACGACTTTTTCCTGCAGCGGCTGCATGTGCGTCGAACCGGCGACAATCGACATCAGGATCGGCGCCAGCCGCGAGGGCTGGGCGACGCGAACGGAAGCGTAGATGTACGTGCCCTCATCCGGCAGAAACGCGCTCGCGTGTTCCCGCGCTTTGTCCAGCGTATAGGGACTGAGCACCTTGCCCGGCGCCCCGGTCATCACCATGCGCATCGCGAGACCCTCGTCCTCGACGTAGACATTGACCGCGGCGCGATCGATCGCCGCCGCGGAAAAAAAGGCGCGCGGGTCGAGCGGCTTCGCATTTTCTTCGGGCGGGCGGAACAGCGAACGCGACAGCAGCAGCACGTTCAAATCCGCTGCGGCGTCCGCCAGGGTGAGCGAATCGTGATAGCGCGCCGGATTGTCGCGCAACCGCGCCCGGCCGGCGGCCCACGCGTCGATCGATTGAATGACCGCGTCGGTCGATCCGATGATCAGCATGTTGCGCATGAAGGCGACGGCGCCGGCGCCCTTTTGGTAGATGCGGACTCCGCGATATTCCGCGAACACCCGCGTTTTGGCGAACAAACCAAAATCGGCGAGGAAGGAAGTCAGTCGACCGACAAAACCAAGATCGACATAGGTGGTGAACGGCATTTGCTGCGGCGCATAGCGCGACAAATCAGACGGAATGCTCACGTGGACCGAGCGCAGAAAATAAGCGGCGCCGGCCAGCACTCCGCTGTGCGTGTGGAGTTTGTTCCAATTGTTGAGCAGCGCGGCGATCACTTGCATGTCCGGCATGCGCGCCATCGACTGGATCATCTCGGCGTCGGCCAGCTTCTCGGCCAGGTTCAACGGATGATTGATGCGGACCACCGCACCGACCGTGGCCGGAACCACCTCTTCGAGCGACACGGTGGAAAAATGCAGCCACGCGGCGAGCAGCAGAGGAATCAGCGCGAGAATCAACTTCAACACCGGCCGCTTCATGACTCGCCCTTCTCGGCGTCACACCGTGGGAAGACAACCGGATATGCTTATCCTGCTTCGGTCCGCTCGGCAAGGGTTATCATTGATCGTTCAGTTGCAGACGCTGGCGGATCAGTTCGCGCCGCATCTCGTCGCCGCGCAGCACGGCGTTCATTTCCCGCGCGCCGGTTCGATCGGCGGTCGCCAATCGCTGCTGCGTGATTTGGATGCGCCGCTCGAGCAGAATCGGCCGGATGCAGCGATAGGCCGCGCGCGTTTCGCCCGGGCAACGCGGCTCGTGCTCCGTCCAGGTCGGCAGGAACGCGACGCGCGCGAGGCGAACCCGCTCGCGGCCGCGCCGCGAAAACGTCAGTTCGGCGATCGCTCCCAGTCGCTCCTCGCACGTGCTGGACGGATAGAAACCGGGGCACATGTTGCTGACGAAATTGCCCAGCGAATAAATCACGAGCGCGCGACGGCCGTCAGCGGCCGTGTGGTACTCGACCGGCTGCAACACATGCGGATGATGCCCAATGATCACATCGGCGCCGGCGTCGATCACGCGCTGAGCGATGGCGCGGGTGTAAGTCGAAGGCCGCGTCGCGTCCTCGGCGTCCCAATGCGCGCTGACCACCACGACATCAACGTCGGTCCGCGCGCGCATCGCTTTGATCGCGGCCAACACTTCGGCGCCGGCGTCGCCCCAGCCGTGCCAGAAAAGCACCTGCGGTTCGCCGGTCTGCCGCCGCATCTGGCGCGAATAGGCATTGAGCAAAGTCGTAAAGGCGACCACCCCGAAGCGAATGCCCTTCTTTTCGATGATCAAACCGCGTGACGCTTCCGCAAAATTGGCGCCGGCGCCGATGACGGCCAGCCTGGCTTGCCGCAGATGCGCCAGCGTTTCCACCAGGCCCTGCTTGCCCTGATCGAGCGCATGGTTGTTGGCCAGGATCGCCACGCTGAATCCGGCGCGGTGCAACGCCCCGGCCAGGCCCGGCGGCGCCCAAAACACCAGCGGAGCGGCCGGCGTATAGGCTCGTTCGGTAATCGGACCCTCCATGTTGAAAAGCGCGAGATCGTATTTTTTCAATTGATCCGCCACGTCGGAAAACAACGCATCGAAACCCATGTCCGTGTCATTGGACTGACCGCTTCGAGCGCGCGCGGCCTCCTTGATCGCGTGATGAGGCAGCACATCGCCCACGGCGGCCAACGTCGCGGTGACCGTCTGCTCCGATGAAGCCGCGGTGGATGGGGTCGGCGAAGCAGGCGCCGGCGCGCCGCCTGCGCAAGCAAGTACGCCAAGCACCGCGATCAAACCCAACACCAAGCGACGTGCGGCTTTCGACATGCTACTGCTCAGCGTGAACCTGGCACACGCCATTGTGGATTTCGCCGACGATGGTTCCCTGCTGATCGGTGCGGAAAATCTCCGCGCCGGTCGCTTCCCACTCGGCCGCCACGTCGGGATTCGGGTGGCCGTAGGAATTCGGCCCCACCGAAAAGATCGCATATTCCGCATCGACGGCGCCGGGAAAAGCCGGCGAGCGGTTCGAACTGCCGTGATGGGGAACCTTGACGATTTGTGAATGAAGCCGGCCGCCGAAGGCGCCAATCAAGTCGTTCTCTGTGGCTTCGGTGGCGTCGCCGGTCAGCAGCACCTGCCCGCCCTCGCAAATGATCGCCAGCACGATGCCGTTCGAATTCACGTCGGCGTAGCCTTGGTCCGCGTTGAACACCTCGACATCGCAGCCGTCCACATCTTCGGCATCGCCGCGATGAACAATACGCGGCGTCAGCCCATGCGCCTGCACCGCCTGCGCAAAATCGTTCCACGTCGCGGTGTTTTTCGTCTGCCCGTTTTCCCAGACGTGAAGCACGTGGACGTTGTTCACCACGTCGTCCAGTCCGCCGCAGTGGTCGGCGTCGGGATGCGTCGCCACCACGTATTCGAGCGTGGTCAGATGAATCGACGTAAAAAACGGAAGCAACACGTCCTCGCCGGCGGCGTTCGGACCGCCATCGACCAACATCGTCGATCCGCCGGGAAAGCGCACGAGAACGGCGTCGCCCTCGCCCACGTCGAGAACGTCGACTTCCAAACCTTCCGGCGCGTTCTCCGCAACGGCGTCGTCGTGTCCCTGTTCGCCGGCGGCGCTCTCGCTGTTCTCGACCACGGTGCAACTGGCGACCACGATGACGGTGAGGGTCAGGATCAAAACGATCCTGACCAGGCCGTGAACAAGTATCTTCCTTCGAACTTTCATCGTAAGCATCTTACGCCGTTACCCTGGCGCGCGCCACGCACTGGTTCGCACGCGATCGGCGCTTCATTCATGGATCATCGGCCGATTCGGCGTTTCACTTGACATGCCGGGATGACCATGCTAGACTTGCCCCCGCTTTTTTTGAGGCGTTGTGCTTGTGCGCCTGTAGCTCAGCTGGATAGAGTAGGTGGCTTCGAACCACTTGGTCGCCCGTTCGAATCGGGCCANNACGCTCCGGGGACCGGTGATTCAGCCGGTCCCCTTTTCTTTTTTCAGCGGCGATTCAGCCGGCCGTACATTGCTTTGTTGGCGCGGTAGATATTCACAAACTCCGCGGATAGTTCGTCGTAGATCTTGCGGTTCGCCGGATTAGGCCGGAACTCCGCTTCGCAGGGGACTAAATCCGGAACCTGCGCGAATTTGATGTAACCCAGCCCGACCGAGGCGATCAACGCCGCGCCCCGCGCGTTGGCCTGCAGCGGGTCTTTCATTTGCCGGATTCTGCGGTTCAACACGTCGGCGAAAATCTGCGCCCAGAGGGCGGATTTCGCGCCGCCGCCAATCATGTTGAGCGGATTTAGCGGCCGGCCCACGAACTTTTCGATGTACGGCAGACACCATCGGGTGTTCAACGCCACGCCTTCGAGAAACGCGCGCGCGATGTGTGCGGTCGTCGTGGTTTTCGCCAGATTGAACAAACCGCCGCGCAGCGTGTTGTCGTCCACCGGCGTTCGTTCGCCGTTGAGCCACGGAGTGAAGATCAGTTTGTCGCTGCCCGGCGGCGCCGTCGCCGCGAGTTGGTCGACGTACCGATAGGGGTCCTGCGGTCGCTTCACGCCAAGCGCATCGAGTTGCGGAAAAAGAATCCGGTCAACCAGAAACGTCAGACAACCGCCGGCGAGGTCCTGCTCATTGGCGCAGTAGTAGCGGCCCGGAATCGCGGTCGGCAGCGATGCAATCGAATGGAGCACGTCGGTTTTCTTGAACGGCACGATGCACTGCACCCACGAAGATGTGCCGACGTNNACGTAGAGGTGCCCTTCATAATCGCGCACCGCGCCCGAGCCGATGCAGGCCGTCTGGTGATCCGGCGAACCGCATACCACCTGCACGTCGCGACTCAGCCCCAATTCTTTCGCGACCTGCGGAGTAAGCGCGCCGATGATCGCCGTCGAAGGCTTGAGCGGCGGCAACTTGGCGCGATCAATGCCCAGATAGCCGATGAGCTCGTCGTCGTATTTCACGCGATTGATGTCGCGCGTGTCAGTGACCCAAAAAAGTTGAATCGAGTCGTACGACGCGGCGAATTGACCGGTCAGGCGCAGGTTGAAGTAATCTTTGCTGGGCAGGAACATGTGCGTTTTCGCGTACACGTCGGGGAACTCATGCTGGACCAGCAGCACGTGCGCGATATCATCTTTGCCCGACAGCGTCGGCCCGCCCGCGGTCTTCGGTATCCAGCGCACCAAATTGCGCACCGCGTAGCCCGCCACTTTGGGAAAACCGCGCATCAACCGGCGCACGTGCGGCGCGCCGCGTGAGTCCATCCAGGTGAGCGAGTTCATGACGTGGCGGCCGTCGGCGCCCACGGCCACCGTGCTGGAAAACGTGCTGGACACGCCGATCGCCACGATGTCTTCGCGCCGGACTGAACGCCTTTTCAGCAATTCCCGCACGGCCGCCACCAACGCGCGCCACCAGTCGTCGGGATTTTGCTCGGCGCCGCCGCCAGGCAAAAAGGTGATGGGCGTCGACTCGAACGCGGAATCAACCACGCGGCCGAAGACCGTCACCAGCGACGCCTTGACGCCCGAGGTGCCGTGGTCGATGGCCAGCACAATCTTGTCGCGATTGGTTGCGGTCATGCGCGTCCCGTCGTACCGCTGGACAACTCAGAGATCAAGACTCTTCACGTTTCCCGCGGCGTCGATTTCCTGCACGATCACTCCGCCGAACGAAGCCCCGCCTTCCTTCTTTTTGTCGACCTTCATGACCTGCGGAACCATCGCCACGAAGTCGAGCGGATTCACACAAGCCTCCGGCGGCAACACGCCCTTCGTGGTGATCTTACCTTGTTGCATCAAGATGACGCCAATCGCCGCCGGAATGCCGGTTCCTTCCCCCAGCGCCTGACTCTGCGAAGCGAGATGGAAGCGGTATTCGCGATACTTGCCGTGTTTCTTCCCTTTCACCACGACGCTGACGCAGCCGCGCTGACTGCCGAAGCGCGTGGCGCGCAGAATCTCATCGCGCCGTTTGATGATGTAAGCGACGGCGAAATCGTAGGGCGCAACCATGTGCCCGCGAACGTTGAGCGGTTCCTTCGCGGCGAGCCCGAGTTGGCAAAGGTCGCGCGTCAGATCGTAGTACTCGCTCGGCAACACGGCGCCCTTGTTCGTGACTTGCCGCGTCCTGATGTACTTCGGCAACGTGAGCTGCTCCGGATGCGGATATGGGTAAACCAGGATGTTCTTGCCCAGCACGGGAAAGTCGAAGGTCTGCCGCAGGGCGATGCCGTCGGGCTCGAAGTACTTGACGTACTTCATCTCGCCCTCGAGGAACATGGGGATGTCGATGGACATGCAGTGGAAGCGGTGGGCGATCACGCCTTCTCCTTCTTCCGGCTCGCCGCCGTGGGCGTGGTAGATGTCAATCGCCTCGGTTTCCTCCAGGAGGGTCTCGGCGGCGAAGCGGGCCAGGAGATTGGTTACCCCCGGGGAACTGCCCATCCCGATCAGGCAGGCGATGCCCGCTTTTTTCGCGGCAGCGTCCATTTTCAGGATCTCGAGGGTGGCGTCCACGTCGTCGCAGATATCGACGTAATTGACCTTCGCGCGGATCACGGCCTGGAGAATCGGGGCGGCGAAGAGATAAAAAGGCCCGGTGCAGTTCAAAACAATGTCCGCCACCCGGAT
>PMZC01000005.1:15198-34731 GCA_003170555.1 Deltaproteobacteria bacterium | reverse complement strand
TCATCGTCGGTCGCATCGTCGTCTGACGCATCGTCATCGACCGCGTCGTCGTCACTGCCGCCTCCGCCGCCTCCGCCTCCGCCGCCGCCGCTGCTGCACGACAGAGCGCCGACGGCCGCCAAGACGGCGATGGCCACGACCGCCAGCAGCCAGAATGTTCTGTTCTTCATCTCGGCCTCCACCAGACGCTGGTTACGGGTTGAAAGACGCGAAAAACGTCTTTCAAAGGATACCCATAACACCGGGTTTTCCAACGTCAAGCGTATTCCCCATGGGCCAGCGCATTATTTTGCAACGCCAAGACGCCGGGAGCTTTTCAACGATAAGCCTCGCTTCGCTCGGCGTGTCCGTGGTGCGCGGCGGATTGGTTGCACCCGGCGTAGGGGCGTATTGCTATACGCCCTTGCGGCCCTGTTGCAGAAATATGAAATAACGCGAACCATAGGGCGGCGGGAATTACGTGGGGTGTCCACGGAATTCTGGAACTTTCATCAAGGAGCGTGACAATCCATTTTGTCCGCGAAATATCGAATTACTTTTTCGGTAAACTCGGCGATAATTTGTGGGGTCCATTTGTGCGCCGAACCAATTGGATTTTCAAGGGGAAAGAAGATTCGGTGTTCTTTGTCATTTATGCGCGGCTTGTGCAACGTTTTGTAGCGAGCGTGGAACTCCGGAAAAACCTTGTCCACCTTTTCTTTGAGATTTCGACTGCGCTCGTCGAGATTATCATTCCCGCGAAGCGGGAAGCCGACATGGACGGTTTTTTCTTTGCGATCACGTGCGTTGGGGTAATAATACGCGTAAACGAGATCGATTCCAAATTGCCCAATACCATCAATCCAAGCGTCGGAATAAATCACAAAACCTTTCGAAACGTTCGGGTTACTGATTTTTTGTTGCGCATGGAGGTCTGAAAGTAACTCGGGCATCAATCTACCTGCCATTTCAACTGAATTCGGAATTTTCTGAATCAACGTTTCTAATTCAGGCCAATGCCCTTTGAAAGCGCTTTCAAGTGTTTTTTTAGATAGTGTTCCTTTGACGAGTGCGCCGTTGATTGTCGCAACCAACGCGAAAACATCATCTTTATTCAAACGTGTTGCTTGGTACTGCTTGAGAGGCCCTTCAAGAGCATCCGGGTGTAAATCAATAAGTATCGTGCATATATGATTCTTTTCGAGACGATAGTTGTTGGCAATAGCTCCCGCCTCAAAGTTAATCCAGGGCCGTTTTAAGTTTTCTGGAGTAAGGCAAATCAGATCGACCTTCGACTCTCGAAGTTTTTCCAGTATTTTTTCGTGCCATAGAACGCCTTTTTCTATGTCTACACCAGACATCCATGGATTGGCCGATTGAAAAATATTCGGCAACCAATCACGAAAAGCTTTTGCCACGGACTCGCTTCGATCACCCGACCAACTAACAAAAATATTCATGACATTGTCCCTTCGCTAGTCAATTTAGTCGTTTATCTATCATAAGTAACGTTTTCCGACGGAAGCGCAATAAATCAATACCTAGCCTTGTCTACGTCCAGTTTTTCTTAGCGTCAAGGTGCTTTTTTCGAAAACAGTCAGCCGTTTATTTTTCTATTTGAGCGACACTATCTGACAAAAGCTTATTTGTTTTCTTACTCCTCCCTTGACGCCTCCCCCTCCCCCGCATAGCATCATCTTTTCGGGTGATGGGCTCTCGAAAGTGTCCGGAGCGTGAACAGGCCGCGCTAGGCGGGGAGCCAGCGGTGCCCTGTACCCTCGATCCGCTTTAGGGGGGCTGAATTCCCGACCGAGGCCTTAGCCTTTTCATGGGGCAGTTGCCCCAGGCCAGCAGGTTGGGCCCCACGCGGCAGGCGCCTCCGAACCGTGTCAGGACCGGAAGGTAGCAGCACTAAGGAGGAGAGCCTGGGCGCCGTGGGTCGCCTGGCTATCGCCCCTGGGGAAGAACGCTTGTGAAGAGGCGGGTCGACGAAGGGTGCGCGGCCTGTTGACGTCCCGGACGCGGGCGAAACCGTTCGACCCTAATTCCAAGGTGCATCCGCGATGCCGTATCTGGTTCTGGCGCGCAAGTATCGGCCGCAAACCTTCGCCGATCTGGTCGGCCAGGAACACGTCACGCGCACGCTGACCAACGCCATCAAACTCGGCCGCATCGCGCACGGCTATCTGTTCACCGGCACGCGCGGCGTCGGCAAGACGACCGTCGCGCGCATCTTCGCCAAAGCGCTCAACTGCGAATCGTCCGCCGGCCCCACGCCCGAACCGTGCGGGAAGTGCGCTTCGTGCCGCGAGATCGCCGCCTCGACCAGCAATGACGTGTTCGAGATCGACGCGGCGTCGAACACCGGCGTCGACGACATCCGCGAACTGCGCGAGAACATCAAGTACCTGCCGTCGCGCGGCCGGTTCAAGATCTACATCATCGACGAAGTGCACATGCTGTCGAAAAACGCGTTCAACGCGCTGCTCAAGACGCTGGAAGAGCCGCCGCCGCACGTGGTCTTCATCTTCGCGACCACCGAGCCGCACAAGATTCCGGACACGGTGCTGTCGCGGACGCAGCAATACGAATTCAAGATGGTGTCGCTGCACGCGATCCGCGACTACCTCGAAAAGCTGATGAAGGCCGAGCAGGCCGTCGTGCCGACCGACGTGCTGGCGCTGGTGGCGCGCAAGGCCGCGGGCAGCGTGCGCGACGCGCTGTCGTACATGGACCAGGTGCTGTCGTACGGGCCCGACCGCCCGCTGACCGAAATCGCCGAGGTGCTGGGCGTGGTCGATCGCCAGGCGCTGCTCGACATCTCGGCCGCGACGCTGGCCGGCGAGCAGGTCGCGGTGCTCGACGTGCTCGAACGCCTCGGCGCGACGAACTGGGACGTGAAGGATCTGCTCGCCGATCTGCTCGAGCATTTCCGCAACCTCGTCGCGGCGAAGCTGGCCAAGCAGCCCGGCGCGCTGATCGACGCCGGCGACGCGGAGCTCGCGGCGCTGGCGAAGCAGGTCGAGCCGGCGACGTCCGAAACGCTCGAACATTTGTTCCTGCTGCTGGCCGAAAGCGAAGAGCTGATTCTGCGCAGCGGTCAGCCGCGGCTGGTGCTGGAGATGACGCTCGTGCGGCTCGCCGGCGCGGCGAAAACCAAGACGCTCGACGAACTGCTCGACCGGTTGATCGCGCTCAAGGAGGGTCTGGCCGCCGGAAACCCTCCGTCGGCGCCCCCCGTGACCCGGGGGGAGGGACGCGCGGCGCCGGTCCGCGAGGCGGAACGCGCTGAAGTCGCCGCCGAGGCGAGTCCGGCGGAAGCCGAGCCGGTCGAGGATCTCGATCCGATCACCAATCCGCGCGGGGCGTTGGCCGCGGCGCTGCGGACGAAGCGGCGCTCGCTGGCCGCGCTGCTGCTTTCGGCGCAGGTGGTGCGCGACGGCGACCGGGTGATCGTGCAGGCGCCGCGCGGCGTCAACTTCACGCAGTTCGAGCGCGATCTGGCGGTCGTGCAGGAGGCGGTGAGCGAGGCGTTCGGTCCGGCGGCCGTCGCGGTGCTCGAACAGGTCGAGCCCAAGGCCGAGGCGTCGCCGCGCGAACGGCTCGAAGCGCAGAAGGCGGAGGAGGAGCGCCGCCGCGCGATTCAGCGCGAGTCGCTCACGCACCCGGCCGTGCAGTGGACCAAGGAAATGTTCCCGGAGGCGGAGGTCGTCGTGCGTCCGCTCAAACCGGCGGAGCTGAAGGAGGAGTGATGTCCAAGGGTCTGGGCAACATCATGAAAATGGCGCAGCGCGCACAGCAGCAGATGGTCGAGATTCAGCAGGAGCTCGCGTCGAAGACCGTCGAAGCCACGAGCGGCGGCGGCATGGTGACCGCGGTGGTCAACGGCAAGCAGGAACTGCTGTCGCTGAAGATCGAGAAGGACGCCGTGGACCCGAACGACGTCGAGATGCTGCAGGACCTCATCGTCGCCGCGGTGAACGAAGCGCTGCGCAAGGCGCAGGAAATGATCACCGCCGAGATGAGCAAGGTCACCGGCGGGCTGAATATCCCCGGTCTGTTCTAGGCCGCGCCATGTTCTTCGACGAAGGACCGCTGCGCGAGTTGATCGCACAACTGACGCGCCTGCCGGGCGTGGGCCGCAAGTCGGCCGAGCGGCTGGCGATGCACATCTTGCGCGCGCCGCATGAGGAAGTGCAGGCGCTGGCCGCCGCGCTGCTCGAAGTGAAAGACAAGATGGGTCTGTGCACGATCTGCTTCAACCTCACCGACGCCAGCCCCTGCCGCATCTGCCGCGACGAAACGCGCGACGCGGCGCTGCTCTGCGTGGTCGAGCAGCCGCAAGACGTGATGGTGCTCGAAAAGACGAAGGCCTTTCGCGGCCGCTACCACGTGCTGCACGGCGCGCTCTCGCCGCTGGACAACATCGGCCCCGAGCAATTGCACATCGACGAGCTGCTCGCCCGCGTCGACCAGGGCGGCGTGCGCGAAGTGATTCTGGCCACCAACCCCAACCGCGAAGGCGAGGCCACCGCGGCCTATCTCGCCGAATTGCTCGCCGGCCGGCCGGTCGAAGTCACGCGCATCGCCCGCGGCGTCGCGGTCGGCTCCGACCTCGAATACGCCGACAGCTCCACGCTGAAGCTCAGCCTCGAAGGCCGGCGAAAAGTCTGATTCACCACAGAGACACAGAGACACGGAGTGAGATCCGGACGTCGGTGAGTTTTCTTCACACCTTCGGCGCGAATCGCTCGGCCAGCGGCAGCAGCGCGCGGAAGACGCGTTGCGGCAGCAGCAGCGCGCACGCGGCGGGCAGGCGCGGCGGCAAAGGCAGCGAACAAACGCGGCAGGCGGCGATGTCGTTCACGCGCCCGGCGCCGTGCATCGCGCGCAGGCGCTGCATACGCGGACTGTTCCAGAGCGCGGACAAATCATCGTGCGGCAAACGGCCGAGCGGTTCCGTCCCGATCATATGGCAGCACGGCAGCACCGATCCGTCGGCGCGAAGATATAGCGCCCCGGCGAACAAAACCGGGCACGGCCGGCGCGGGCGCGGGGCGGAATCGGCGAAACGGCGCGGGCGCGTTTCGTCGGCCTTGATGCGCAGTCGGCGCGCGCCGAGATGACCGAAGCGGCGGCGGAACGCGTCGACCTGTCCGCGATTTTCCGGCAGCGCGACGAACTGCACGACGCACTGCAGGCGATCCGGCGCGTCGCGGATGAACGCGTCGACCTGGTTCACCACCGTCTCGAAATCGAAATCGCCGCGCACGCGGTGATAGGTTTCCGCGTCGGCGGCGTCGAGCGAAAAGATCACCACGTCCGGCGCGGCTTCGCGCAGGCGCCGGCGCCGCTTTTCATCGAGCAGCGTCGCGTTGGTGCTGAGTTGCACGAGCAGGCCCCGCGCTTTCGCGGCGCGAATGCGGTCGAAGATTTTTTCGTCGAGCAGCGGTTCGCCCAGGCCGTAGAGCAACACGCTTTCCACCCCCGGCCAGGCGAGCGCGGCGGCGAACACGTCGTCGGCCATGTCTTGCGGCGGCGCGTCGTCCCAGCGGCGCAGACAACCCACGCACTGCAAATTGCACCGCGTCGTCGTTTCGATCGCGAGCGTCGCCGGCGGCGCGTCGACCGTCGCCGAGCCGCGCCACAAGGCGAGCGAACGCGCGCGGCGGTTCACGGCTGCTGCTCCAGCGCCAGGCGCACGATGCGCTCCTGCCGTTCCTGCGGCGAGAGGCGGCGCTGCGCGGCGATGTACGCGGCTTTCAGGCGCAGCGGCGTCACGCGCAGCACATCCGCCAGCAGGCCGCGGTAGAGCCGTCGCAGGAACGTGCGCTCGACGTACGCGCCCGCCAGCAGCTTGACGAAATTGCGCGGCTTGAGCAGGTCGTAAACCAGCGCGCCGACGAAGCGCCGCTGCTGGACGCGGCCGTCGCGCGTGAAGCTGGGCCAGAAGCGGTCGTGGTAGAACATGTCCTTGACCGTGAAGCCTTGCGCGCGCAGCCGGTCGGCGCCGGGCACGCCGTTCATCGGAATGAAACGCGACTGCGCCGAGATGTCGCACACCTGCGCGATGCGCGAGGCGGGCCATTCGTCGTCGGCGGAGAAATCGTAATCGCGCACGAACAGGCCGTAGACAAACGCGCCGCCCGCCTTCAGCCGCCGGTAGACTTCGCGGTATTCGGCGAGCCCGAGGTCGCCCCGCTGGTGCTTCTCGTAACGGTGCAGCACGTTCTCGCTGAGGTTCTCGAAGCCGATCAGGGCCATGCGCAGGCCGGCGTCGGTCGCCGCGCGCGCCCACTCCGGATCGTGGTAGACCGTGTCCGCACGAACGAAGGCCCACAGCGTCACGCCCAGCGGTTTGAGCCGCGCGAACAGTTCGAGATCGCGCCGGCGGTGCACGCCGAAGTTGTCGTCGGCGATCAGCAGTTGGCGGACGCCGCGGTCGTAAAGCGTTTGCACCTCGGTCATCACGCGGTCGACGCTCTTGAAGCGCTGGCGGTTGCGCCACATCGCGGTGGCCGCGCAGAAGACGCAGCGGTGCGGGCAGCCGCGCGCGGTTTCGATCGTGCCGGTCAGGCCGTGCGGCGCGAGGCCGAGATCGTAGAGGTTCAGGTCGACGATGGACCAAGCGGGCGGCGGCAGCTCGTCGAGCTCGGCCGCCAACGGACGATCGGGCTCGACGACCGCGCGTTCGCCGTCACGCCAGGTGACGCCCGCAACGCCGGCCGGCGATTGCCCGGCCAGCAGCCGGTCGAGCAGCTCGGGCAACGTGCGCTCGCCCTCGCTGCGCACGACCGCGTCGACGCCGCGCGCGATCCATTGCTCGGCGTAGAACGTCGGGTGGTGTCCGCCGAGCACGATTTTGGTTTGCGGCGCGTGGCGGCGCAGCGCGCGCACCTGCACTTCCAGGTCCAGCGCGAGCAGCGGCGAGACCAGGCCCAGCGCGACGACCGGAAAACCGCGCGCCAGTTCCGCCAGGCCGCGCACCGTCGCGCCGCGCTCAAAGACGCCGTCGTAAAAAGTCACGCCCGCGGCGCCGATCGTCGCGGCGAGCGCCGGATACGCCGACGAAGGCGCGCGATAGATGTGGCGCATGAAGTCGTTCGAGAACGGCCACGAACGAAAACCGATCGCCGGCTTGGCGAACAGCACGCGAGGTTCGCCGCGCGCGGGAATCACGCGCAACTCCCGGGCCGCAGCAGCGTGTTGTAAATACAGAACGGGAACGCGCCCCGGTCGGTGAGATAGAGGTGATGGCACATGCGCGCGCCGACGACATCGAGCGCCGGCGCCTCATAGAATTTTTCGATGTTGACCAGCAGCACGTCGGCGCCCCAGCCGCCTTCATCGACCCGCCGCGAACGCGGCAGCGCGCGCAGCAACGCGGCGAAGGCGCGCGGTTCGCGCAGCGGACCGGTCGGCCGCAACAGGCGACTGGCCGGGATCAGCCGCTCGCCCTGCCGCACCAGTACGAACGGCGCGATGCACACGCGTCGCCGGAACATCGGATGGCCGGTCAGGCGGAACAACCAACGCCCCAGCCGGCCGGCGGCGAGCACATCGTCGCGCCGCACCTCGCCGTCGACGCCGCGGTCGATGGCCTCGATCAGGTCGGCCATTTGCGTCGAGCGGCGGTCGCGATCCTCGACGCGGCCGATGTGCGAACGCGGATAAAAGCTGACCCGCCGGACGTGCGGCGTGCGCGCGGCGAAACGCAGCATCTCGCCCAGCTCGCCGTCGTTGACGCCGCGGTCGACCATCACCGCGAGGTGAACGAAGAGGCCGGCCGCGCCGAGCTTGTCGATCACCTCGAGCTTGAGGCGGCTGTAGTCTTGCCCGCGAAACGCAAGGGACGGCCCGGGCGCGAACCCGTCGAACTGCAAAATCACCCACCGCAGCCCGGCGTCGCGCAGCGTGCGCAGGTAGTCGGGATCGACCAGCCGCAGCCCGTTCGAGTTCAGCCGCGGCTCGACGCCCTTGGCGCGAATGGCGCGGATGATCGCGGGCAGGTC
Organism: Deltaproteobacteria bacterium; assembly: GCA_003170555.1. GTDB lineage: Bacteria > Lernaellota > Lernaellaia > Lernaellales > Lernaellaceae > FEN-1099. Next base: position 26,740 of record PMZC01000005.1, on the reverse strand, counting down.
GTCGCGCAGCGTCGATTCGCCGCCGACCAGCGCCAGGTTCGGCGGAAAGCGGTCGCCGCGATGGTCCGGCACGCGCGCGAGCAGTTCNNCGGTGTACGCGCGCGCCACAACTCGGCGTAGAGCCGCGCGTCGCGCCAGAAAAAGACTTCGTCCGGCCCGTGCGTCCGACAGATGCGGCGCAGATGCACGTCGCCGTCGCGCTCGACCAAATGGGCCGGGATCTCGGCGCCGCACGTCGGGCACGTGCTCCGCGTGGCGAGCGGATACGGCGACGCCGCGGCCGCGCGTTTTACCTCGCGATGGCGGCGCAGGCGGAAGCGGTAGTACTTGACGTACAGCCAATAGCGATAGTCGCGATGCTTCAGCGCCAGCAGCACCTGCAGCAGAACGATCACGGCGCCGGGCAACCGGCCGATCCAGCGGTTCCAGCCGCGTCGCGCGAAAGCGTGCGCGAGCCGACCGCCGAGCAGCGGCTGCACGCGGTAGAAATTCCGCCACCGGCGAAGGTGCTCGCGCGCCTCGCCGCGCCGGACCGAGCTTTCGTGGAAGAAGTCGCCCGCCTCGCCCTCGGCCGCGCGGCGTTCGTCTTCCTCGTCGGCCAGCCCCATGCGGCGGGCGACGCCGAGGATCGGCGTACCGGGGAAATACGCCAGCAGGTGCACCTTCACGCGATTGAGCTTGCGCGCGTCGGCGTACAGGTGCGCGGCTTCGACGAAGTCTTCGGCGCGTTCGCCGGGCAGGCCGAAGATGTGATCGACGTCGTAGCGCAGGCCGTAATGATCGCAAATGGCGAAGGCGCGGCGCACTTCTTCGTTGGTTTCGGGGCGGCCGAGGATCTCGCGGCGAAGCTGTTCGTTGATCGTCTGCAAGCCGAACTCGACCGCATCGCAGCCGGCGTCACGCAGCGCGCGCGCGATTTCCTCGTCGAGGTACTTCACCTGCCCGAAGCAGCGGAACGGCGCGCCCACGCGCGAGCGGTAGCCGTCGAGCAGCGCCAGCAGCCATTCCTTGTGCGTGAAGAAGATCGGGTCGTTGAACATCACCTCGCGGAAATGATAGCGGTCGCGCATCGCCGCAAGCTCGGCGAGGATCGGCTCGACCTGCCGCCGCCGGAAATAGCGGCCGCCGTACAGCCGGCGCATCACGCTTTCACCGCAGTAAGTGCAGGAGCACGGGCAGCCGCGGCTGGTGAGCGCGACGTAGTCGTCGGCCAGGTTGACCTCGTCGGCGAACAGCTCTTTGTCCGGCCAGGGCAGCTCGTCGAGGTCGGTGATCAGCGGCCTCATGCCGGTCGACAACGCCGCGCCGCGTTCGCGGAAATAAACGCCGCGCACCGCGGCCGGGTCGCGCCGCTCGGCGATCGCCGTCAGCAGGGCGGGGAACGTCTGCTCGGCCTCACCGATCACCGCGTAGTCCACCTGCGGATAACGCATCACCGCCTCGGGCGCGAGCGTCGGATGCCAGCCGCCGAATACGACGGTCGTCGGCGTCTGTTCGCGCACGCGGCGCGCCACGTCGAGCGACCAACGGAACGTGGTGGTGTAGACCGAAAAGGCGAGCACGTCGGGCGGATCGTTGACCACCTGGTTGATCAGATTCGCCGTGCGGGAGAAGCGGCGTTCGAGCGCGGGGATATGGAAGACGTTGTCCTCGGTCGAAAACAACCCGGGATCGTAGGCCAGCCGCACCTCGTGGCCGGCGGCTTTGGTCACCGCCGAAAGGTACTCCACCCCCAGGTTTTCGCGCCCCAGACAAACGAACGTGACGCGCACGCGCGCCTCCTCCTTCCCCTGCCGTACCGGCTTACCCCCTTGGTTGCAGGGCGTCAACCGGCGATTGTAAGATCGAACCGGCATTCAATGAGGAGGGCTGCTGATGACGCGGTTGCTTTCACGGCCGGCGATGTGGCTGGTTCCGCTATTCGCGCTGCCGCTGTTGTTTCTCGCTTGCGGCGGCAACGGCGGCGGCGGCGGCGACGACGATCACGGCTCGTCCGCCGTCGACCAGATCACCGCCGTCGTCGAGGAGATGACCGCGGGCGCCATGGCGCGCACCGAGGCGGCGCTGGAACAGAAGGTCTTTCCGCACGTCAGCGCCGACTATCAACACGCGGGGTTGGACCAGAGCGGCTACGAGGATCGCGCGCGCCAGGACCTGCTGGACAACCCGGACACCGTGTTCGACAACTACACGCTGACCGTGACGGTCACGATGCAGGGCGACCAGGCCGCGGCGGTCGACGCGCGCAACGTCTTCACCGGCGTGATCAAGGCGAACAAGCAGCAGCACCGCGAGTTCGACATCGACCTGTCGGGCGAGAACGACGGGACGTCGAACTTCGCGCTCGAGCACGACGGCCAGTGGCGGGTCGCCGGCGGCGACGCGCGTTTCGGCTCGTGGCAGATGAACGGCGGCGACAACAGCCTGAAAACCGACGTGACGCCGGTCGGCGTCGATCAACATGACGCCGCGCCCGCCGACCATCTGCATCTGACCGGCACGGTCAACCTGCCGGACGTCGGGGCCGGCCAGCAGATTTTCGCCACGGCCGCGCTGTCGTGGGAAGACAAGCGCAACAACGCCGAGCAGTGGGTGGACGCCGATTCGATCTACTGGAACGTGGAGCTGACCGATCACGCCGGTTCGTCGTATGACTTCGACGTGGTGCTGCCGGACGACGGCGAGCCCAGCGGCCTGGCCATCCCCGCGACCTTGCCGCCCGGCGCCGACGCCATCGGCGTGCAGGTGCTGGTCTATGTGACCGAACCCGGTCCGGAGGACGAGTTGACAATCATCCGCCTCGACGGCTCGTCTTTCTCGCTGCCGTATGAGCCGCTGGCCAACGCCGATCCGTGCCCCACGAGCCTGACCGAAAACGACGACGGCCTCTGGAAGCTGCAAACCGTCAGCGACGTGCATGAGTCGCTCAACCTTTTTGAACTGGCCGACCTGCGCCAGGTGAACGGCGATATCTACGGCGCCGTGCTCTACGCCGCGCCGAACGAAACCGGCGGCCACGACCCCGTCGCGCTGGAAGTGACCGGCCAGGCGAGCGGCGGCTTTCTGAACTTCGCCTTCTCCAACGCCGACCTCACCGTGACCTACGAAGCCACGCTCGACGGCGCGCAGATCGTCGACGGCACGGTCACCTTCGCCACCGCCGACGGGACGATCGCCGTGTCGCTCACCGGCGAGAAGCTCGACAACCGCTGCGAGAGCATCAACCTCGACAACCTCGACGGCGAAGTCATTTCCATGATCGCCGGCGCGAACACCACGTCGTTCGACGTCGACCAGAACGGCATGAACGTGACGCTGTCCAACACGAGCGGCGACTATACGGGCTATGCGATTCGCAACCTGCTGCTCGCCCTGGATGAAGCGGACAGCAATCGCTGGCTGTTGCTCGGCTTCCGCGATTCGACCGGCGGCCTGGCCTACGCCTTCGACAACGGCATTCTCGGCGAAGGGACCTTCAGCGCGCAGTAGCGCGCGAACGCTTGGTCCCACCGTTGATGGTCTTGCAAAAAACAATATGCCTTTCTGGTTTGCCCCGACCGTCTGCCGCTCGCCCCGCCGGGGGCGAGAGAAAATAGCCCAGGGTTTTCAACCCTGGGACGGGAGCCCTTCGGCCCAGCATTAGAAATACTGGGCTAATGACTAGCGCCCGTTCCACGGGCGTCGAGGTCTTCCGTTGATGGGAACGGATCTAATTCGACCGTAACCGCCTACGAAAATGTCACCAGCACCTTGGCCGAATCGCCGCCGGCGGCGACCAGGTCGTAGGCTTCGCCGGCGCGGTCGAGCGGAAAGCGGTGGGTGATGAACGCGGCGAGGTCGACCAGGCCGGACGCGAGCAGGTCGAGCGCGGCGCGCGTGTCGTCGGGGCCGCACGAGTAGCTCGGGATGAGGCGCACCTCGTCGAAGTAGACGCGGTTCGGATCGAGCGGCCACGTTTCGCCCGGCGTCACCGGCGAGAACTGCAACAGCGTCGCGCCGGGAGCGGCGCAGGCGAGACCGGTCGCGAGCGCGGCCACGTGGGGCGGACCGACCACCACCAGGTCGGCCAGCTTGCCGTCGGTGGCGTCGCGCACGCCCGTCAGCGTATCGGCCCGGCCGAAGTCGATGAGCACGTCCGCGCCGAACGCGCGCGCCAACGCCAACCGAAACGGCACGCGATCGACCGCGATGATCCGCCGCGCGCCGTGATGCCGCGCGAGTCGCACGTTGAGCAGACCCATCGGCCCGAGGCCAAGCACGAGGACCACGCCGGTTCGCGCTTCGTGCGGCGCGCGGGCGAAGCCTTTGACGCAGCAGGCCAGCGGCTCGATCAGGCAGCCCGCGTCGTCGGGCAGGCCGTCGGGCAGGCGCAGCGTATCGTGCGCCGCGCCGTTCGCGCTGACCGCGAAATATTCGGCGCAGCCGCCCGGTGTGATCGCCGGTTGTTTCCAGGTCGCGCAGTGCACGTGCTCGCCGCGGCGGCAGAATTCGCAGGCCAGACACGGCGCGTGATGATGGGCGAAGACGCGCTCGCCCACGGCGAACGGCGCGCCGTCGCCCGCGGCGGCGACGACGCCCATCGGTTCGTGGCCCAGCACGAGCGGCGCCTTGCGTTCGACGTACCACGGCATGACGTCGCCGGAGCAAATGCCGCACGCGCGCGTTTGCACCAGCAGGCCGCCCGGCTCGACCTCCGGCTGCGGCAGGTCCTGCACCGCGACGTCGCGAAACGCGCGGAGCACGGCGGCCCGCATCGTCTTCACGGATGCACCAGCGTCTTGATCCCTTCGCCGACGGACAGCAGGCGCAGCGACGTGCCCAGACCGGCGAGGCTCGTGCTGCTGGTGATCAGCGGCGCCGGATCGAAATGTTCGGACGTGAGCAGATCGACCGCGCGCGCCACGTCGGCGGGCGTGAAGTGAAACGCGCCGATGAGTTGAAGCTGGTCGTAGTGCAGCCGGCCGGCGTCGAAGCTGACCTGCGTCTCCGGCGGCGCGCCGCCGAACAGCAGCACGCGGCCGCCGCGTCGCACGTAGTCGATCGACGCCTGCCAGACCGCCGGTACGCCGGTGCACTCGACGACCAGGTCCGCGCCGTAGCCGCCGGTCAGTTCGCGCACCGCGGCGAGCGCGGCGGGTTCGTCGGCGAAGACCTGCGGCGCGCCGATCCGCGCGGCCATTTCGCGACGCTTCTTGTGCGGCTCGACGACCACGGCGTAGCAGCCTTCCTGCTGCAGCAGCATGGTGAACAGCAGGCCGATGGGTCCGGCGCCCAACACCATCACGGTCTCGCCCACCGCGACTCCGGCGACGCGCGCGCCGTGCACGACGGCCGCCAGCGGTTCGAGAAACGCGGCTTGCGCGAAGGTGATCAAGCTGGGTTTGTGGTAGACGTTTTGCTGCACGACGGCGGCCGGCAAGGCGAGACGTTCGGCGAACGCGCCGAGCACCTTGGTGTCCATGATCGATTCGCAGAGATTCTGCAGGCCCTGCTGACAATAGAAGCACTTGTTGCACGGCGCGCTGTGCACGGCCATGATCTCGTCGCCCGGGCTGAAATTGTCGCAGCCCTCGCCCACCGCCGACACGACGCCGGAGAACTCATGGCCCAGCGGCGAGGGCAGCGGAATCTTCGGATGGCCGCGCAGAAACGTTTTGACGTCGGTGCCGCAAGTCAGCGCCGCTTTGATCTCGACGACCAGCCCGCCGGGCTCCGGCCGCGGTTCGGGCCGATCCTCGACGACCAACTTTTGAGGTTCGATGAGAACGGCGACTTGCATGGGTGCTCCGTGATGCGGATGGGTCATGGTAGGTACGGCGACGCGGCGGCGTCAAGCGGCGGCGTGGGCTTGAGGCTTGGGGCCTGGGGCCTGAGGGGTGGATTGCACAGCCTCTTCGCGCGAACCCCAGGTCTTACGTCTCGCCGCCTCAAGCCTTGTCCCCGTTCACGCGCGGTACTATTCTACCACCATCTGCCGCGGGGAAGGTTTTCGTGACACGTTTCTTGTGCGTACTGGCGTTGTCTGTAGCGCTGCTCTGCCCCGCGTTCGCGTGGGCGCAGGACGCGGCCGCGCCCCAGGGCCTGCTCGTCGAACCGTCGTTCTGGGTGTCCACCTTCGTCACCGACAAAGGCGCGCTGACGCGCGATCTCGGCGGCGGCGCGGGCGAACGTCGGCTCGACGTGCACACCGCCAGCTTCAACTGGGTGCTGATGCCCAGCGTGTTCACCGCCTGGGCGTGGGGCGACTGGGTGGGCGGACTGCGGCTGTCGTATCCGGTGCACCTCGCGCACCTCGATCTGCCGCACGGCGAAACGGCCAACGGCGAAATCCAGTCGCTCGAGGCCGGGCCGGAATTCGCCTACCGCCTGTTCTCGTTCCGCATCACCACGGTCGAGTTGCAGTTCGGCGCCGCCGCCAGCTTCNNTTCCTGAGCCGCGCCCGCCTCGACTACTCGCTCGCGGAGCAGTCGGCGCAGTACGCCTCGCGGGCCTTCCATTGGTCGACGGCGTTCTCGGGCTGGGCGCTGCACGCGGGGACAGGCGGCGACCTGATGCGCGGCGAAAGCGTGCTGCTCGGCTGGATGTTCCGTTTCTATTGGGCGCGCCACGAATTGTACAGCAACGAGGCGGTGACCTACGCCGGCGAAAGCGCCGCCTCGGGCGATCGTGAGCACTTGTCGCTCGACGTCTACTCCGCCTTCATCGGCCTGCGGCTGCGCATCTTCCCCGGGTGGAAACGCGCCGGCCAAACTCCATGAACAAAACGCTCGCGCTGCTGCTGTTGGTCGGCCTGCTTTGGACGGCGGCGGCGGCCGAGCAGACCTACCAACTGCCGACCGGCTCGATCGACCTGCGCGCCTTCGCCCGCCAGGTGGCGCAGATCACCGGGCGCGTCGTGGTGTACGGCGCCGACTTCACGGGCGAGATCGAGCTTGCGCCGCAGGGCCCCATGACGCGCCAGCAGGTGTGGAATTATTTTCTCGCCGCGTTGGAGGCGACCGGCTGGGGCGTGTCGGAAAGCGGCGGCGTCGCGCGCGTGGTGAAACGCAGCGCGCTGCCCACCGAGCCCGGCCCGGTGGTTTCGCCGCCCGAGGGAACGCCCCTGCCCGCCGCGCAATTGGTGACCTACACGGTCGAACTGCAGCACGCGTCGGCCGTGCGCGTGGCCCAGCAGCTCGCGCCGCTGGTCGGCGCGAGCGGCCGCGTGGTCCCCATCCCCCAGCGCAACGCGTTGGTCATTGTCGACACGCAGGCCAACGTGAATCGCCTGCGCGCGTTGATCGCCCGGCTCGACGTGGAGGGCGCGGAAGACACGATCCGAGTCGTGCGCCTGCGACGGGCCGATGCGCAGCTCACCGCCGATCTGCTGCGCCGCGTGTTCGCCGACCTGGCGGTCGAGGGCGGGAGCGTGCGCCCGCGCGGCGGCGCGGCGGTCCGGCTGATCATCGTCGCCGAACCGAACTCCAACTCGCTGGTGCTGCGCGGCGCCCCGGCGGACGTGGCCGGCGCGGAGGCGGTGGCGCAGAAAATCGACGCCCTGCCCGATCCGCGCGTGTTCATCGTACGCTTACAGAACGCCTCGGCCGACGAAATGGCCGCCGCCGTGCGCGAACTCGTGCACTGAACGCCGCCGCCTTTTCGTCGAACCGGTCTTTCGCGACGCCCCCCAATCCGGCTATCATCAAGGTGTTCGAAGCGACGGGAAGTTTCGCCATGCAGCCGCAGTGGACCCTCTGTGTTTCGGGTGATCGGCAGACCGCCGAGCAGCTTCGGCGGCTCCTGGAAAAGCTGCGCTTCCGCGCGGTGTCGGTGAGCAGCATCGACGAGGCGCTCGGCCTCGTGCGGCAGAGCGCGCCGGCGCTGGTGGTGGTCGATTTTCAACTCGCCGACGGCTCGGGCCTCGAATTCATCCGCCGCCTGCGCGACGAACGCAAAACGACGCGCACGCCGGTGCTGATGCTGGCGACGACGATTCAGTCCGAGCACTATCGGCATCGGCTGGTCAATCCCGGCCCGCAGGAATGGCTGGACAAGCCGCTCATCGACGATCGGCTGGCGCCCGCCGTGATGCGTTGGTTCGGCGTGGACATCGCGCCGCCGCCCGCGCACGAAGAGCCGCACGAGGAGCAGCCGGACCCGGGCGACCGCGGCACGTTCGCCGATCTGCCGTTCGCGCGCGTGCTCGCGCTGGCCGGGCGACGCGGCCGCGGGCGGCTGCACCTCGACCGCCTCGGCCAATGGATCGACATCTGGTTCAACGAGCGACGCATCGTCGGGCTGGCCAGCGCCTACCTGCCGGGCAGCAGTCTCGGCGAAATGCTGGTGCGCCGGAACCGGCTCAGCCCGCACGCGCTGGCCGAGGCGCAAACGCATCTGTCGCCCGAACGGCGGCTCGGCGACTGGCTGCTCGAACAGGGCCTGCTCGTCGCCGACGAACTCGAGACCGAGTTGCAGCACCACGTGATGGAGAAGCTGACCCTCGCTTTTTCGTGGCGCTGGTACGACGGCCAGTGGCAATACTCCGCCGACGAGGCGACGGGTCCGGCGCAACTGGTCTGCGACGTGGATTTGCGGCAGGTCGTCTTCGCGGGCATCGGCGACTACTACGACCGCGACCGGCTCGAAATGATTTTCTCCAAACGCGACCGGGTGCGGCGCGCGGTGATTCCGACGATGCCGTTCTTCGCGGAACTGCCGGTGGCCGCCCGGCGTCTGCTGCGCGCGGCGGACGGCCGCTCCAGCGCGGTGAGCGTGCGCTTGCGCACGGGCATGGAAGTGCGCCGTTTCTACCAGGTGCTTTACGCGCTGTGGGTGCTGGATGTGGTCCGCTTCGGCGACCCGGTCAAACCCAACGAAGCCGACGGCGAACCGGCCGAAGAAATTTTTCTCGACCCCGAGGAGAATATCGGATCGCAGCGCAGATAAGGCTTGTGGCTTGAGCATTGAGGCTTGGGGGGTGGAGAAATGCGGATTGCGGATTGACCAAGCGTCCTTCTGCGCGGGATCTATTTGAAGTTCGCGGGGTCTAATCGCGCCGGGTAAAGCGCTCTTATAACCAACCCTCAAGCCTCAAGCCCCAAGCCTCAACTCCCAACCCTCAAGCCTCAAGCCCCAGCCTCATGCCCGTCCGTCCCCAGCGCCCGACCGAGCGCTAATGGCGGCAGCCTCACCGATGGTGTTTGGGCGCCGGCGTGTGAGTCGGCGGGGGCGTCAGGGAGCGGAGCGAATCGTCAAGCGGTCGGGGCGTCGGAAGCGGCGTCGCGAGCGGGCGCGGCATGGTCGCCGGGGGAACGTACGGGCGCATCGTCCACGGATCGTACGGCGTCGGTTGCGCCGGCGGCGTTTCGGCGCGGTCTTCGAGGTGGGGTCCGACAATCGCCGTGCGCGCCACGGGCGGCGTATGAAATAGAAAACTGAAAACGACATACGCCAACACGCCGGCAAGCGCGACGTAGGCGGGGATCATCCACCAACTGAACTTCGTCGGACGAGGCGACGGTTCGCTCATCTTCGCTTACGGCGCGCCGGGCGTCGGCGACGGCGCGGGGCGCGGTTCTTCCATCGGCGTTGGCGCGTAGGGTTCCGGCGTCCGGTCCGCGCCGCTTGGCGATGGGCCGTGCTCGACGGGAGCGGCCATCGCGACCGCCTCGTAGCCCAGCCAGCCCATGACGATCGCGCGGAAGAAGCCGTCGCCGACAATGACCGATCCGGCGCGCGTCGGGTGCGTCATGTCGCCGGCGCAAAGCTGCGGCCGCGATTGATACCAGCGCGCCATCGAGCCGCAGCCGCCCATCGCCTGGAACGTGCTGTAGAAAGCGCAGCCGGCCTTCAACGCCGCGCGGCGCTGCGCCTCGACGAGTTTGAGCAGCACCGGGTTGCTGCCCAGCCCGCCGCCGTTGCGCGTCGCGCGGTCGAGCGGCGACATCACCAGGCACGACGACTCGGGCGCGGCGGCGCGCAGTCGTTGCAGCACGCTGACGTAATCCGCCTCGACCTGCGCCATCGACCGGCCCACGTCTTCCGACTCGTTGGTGCCGAAATTGAGGATGACCAGGTTCGGCCGGCGCAGGCGCAACTGCTCAGCCCAGATTGACGGCGTGATCAGTTCGAGCCGGCGCGCGCGGCCGCCGTTGATGCCCAGGGTGTCGTACACCACGCCCGGCCCGTCGCGCTCGAGCACGCCGCCGAACATCCGCACCCGGCCGTCGCCCGCGCATTGCACGCGGAAGCGATGCGGGCCGTCGGCGACCTGCACGACGTACACGCCGCTGCGCGGACCCGGCCCGGCCGTGCTCACCTTGGCGTGCAGCCGGCCGTCGACCAACACCTCGAACGAACCGCCGTCCGGCTGCACCAGATAGTGCGCCTCGAAGCGGCTGACGCGTTGGCCGATCGCGCCGCCGGTCGCCGTGCCCAGCTCCAGGTATTGCGCGGGCCCCGAGCCTTCAAACGAAAAACCGTTGATCCCGAAGGGCTGGTCGCCGGTCACGCGGCTCATGATGCCGCTCATATGCCACGAATCGGACGTGCGGTAGAAGACGTCCCAATGCTGATACCACCGCCACGGCTTGCCGGCCATCATGTAGCCGTGGCCCGCGTCGCCGAAGCGCGCCTGCAGGCGGCGCCGCGCCTGGCCGGACAGGAAATCGACCGTGACCAGCGAATCGCCGTAATGCAGGATGCGCGTGATCGCGCCCGGCTCGCGGCGGCTTGTGCGCAATAGCGATTCGTAAAACGCGCGCATGGCCAGGCCGGTCGGGTCTTCAACCGGCTGCACACTGCCCTGCAGATCGGCCGCGCCCAGATCCACGCCCAGCTTCGCGGCGGCTTCCAGCAGCCCGGCCGGTCGCGCGGGCGCCGCGGCGGGCGCGCCGTTGTCTTCGGCCGTGGCGCTGGTCGAGAGGATCGACATGCCCTGCACCGGCGTGAACTTGAGATAGTCCAACAGCCGGCGCGGATCGTCGCGCAGTTTCACGATGGCGCACAAAATCAGAAACCACAGCAGCGCCTGCGCGGTCTTGCCGAGCAATACCGACCGCCGTTTCTCCGCGCGCGATTTGGTCTGTTTCTCCGCCATCATCTCGCTCTAAAACTGATAATAAATGAAAGGTACGACGTTGCTGCTGGCGACGGAATATAGCACCACGATCAACAGAAACAAGGCCAGGCCCTGCGCGCTGGCGGGCAGCCGCATGAACTGGAAACGGACCAGCCCTTCGAGCTTTTCCGGCAGGAAGTGCAGCCCGTAGCCCAGCGCCAGCATCGCCACGACCGGCAGCGCCAGATTCGATACGCCGCCGACAAACGAGAACAGCACACGCAGCAAATTCAGCGCGGCGCTCAGATCGTCGGCGCGGAAAAAGACCCAGGCGAAACAGACGAAGTGGAACGTCAGAAAGGTGGTGATGAACCGGCCCCACGCCGTGCGCGCGCGGTCGCGGCCCACCGCCCGCTGCCAGAGCCGCGTGGCCATCTGGCCCACGCCGTGCAGCGCGCCCCACAACACGAACTTCCACTCCGCGCCGTGCCACAGGCCGCAGAG
>PMZC01000005.1:0-15073 GCA_003170555.1 Deltaproteobacteria bacterium | reverse complement strand
AGCGCCGAGCCGATGGCGATATCCGTGTAGCCCGAGAAGTCGGCGTAGATTTGCAGCGCGTAGCCGTAGATCGCCGCCAGCACCTCGCCGCTGGTGTACATCTCCGGCAGCGAGAACACGCGGTCGACCAGGTTGATCGAGATGAAATCCGCGATGACCACTTTCTTGAACAGGCCGACCATGATCAGCCACAGCGCGCGCGAACCGTCGGCTTCGCTGAGCCGCGCCGGCCGGTCGAATTGCGGCAGCAGGTTCGGGGCGCGCAGAATCGGGCCGGCGATCAGGTGCGGGAAGAAGCTGACGAACAGCAGGTACTCGTGGTAGTGCGCCGCGGGCGCGACGTCGCCGCGGTAGACGTCGACCACGTAGCTGATCGTCTGAAACGTGTAGAAGCTGATGCCCACCGGCAGCACGAAATTCAGCCGCAGGCCGATCGGGTCGAAGCCCCAATGGGTCGCGAAATCCGACGCCGCGCCGAGGAAAAAGTCGGAGTATTTGAACAGGGCCAGAATGCTGAGGTTGACCGTCACGCTCGCCGCCACGATCAACTTGCGCTTCCAACGGACCTCCGTGCCGGCCAGCGCCCAACTCAGCACCCAATCGAGCGACGAGGAAAACCAGATCAGCAGCAGGAAGGTCGGGTTCCAGTTCGCGTAGAAGAAATACGAGGCGGCGAGCAGAAACAGCATCCGCGCCAGCCGGGTGCGCACCAGCGCCCAGAAGGCGACGAACACGACGACCAAAAACAGGCCGTATCGCACGCTGTTGAACAGCAAGAAATAACCCCGAAAATGATCTGGGCCGCCCGTGCGTGGGCGACGTTCCCCGATACAGACCGCCGGATCGCGAATTTGTGCCCGACCCGGCCGTCAAAGAAGGCGCGAGTCTATCATCTTTTGGGCGTAGTCGGCAGGGGGATGAGCGGCGCGAGCGCCTCGGCGATGACCTGGTGGCCGCAGGCGTTGGGGTGGCCGAAGTCGGTCGAGAACCAGAGCCAGCCGGCGGAACTGGAATCGAGCGTCTTCACGCCGAGCCATTGAATCAACTGCCGGCGGCAGGCGGCGAAGCGTGGTGCGGTTTTGATTTCGTTCACCTTCGCGAACAGCAGCGGGAACGTGTTGAGCGCGGCGACGTTTTCTTCGCGCGCGACTTCGATCATCGCCAGGCGGTACTTCTCGAAGAAGCAGCCGACGTTCACCAGCACCACCTTCACGCCGCGCGCTTTGGCCTGGCGGATGATCGTGCGCAGATTCTCTTGGTATTGCTCGACGGGCACGCGGTGCCGCGCGTGATCGGCCGGTTCGCGTCCGCCCGGCGCCGGCGGTTTGTTGTGGATGAACCGGAAGTACATGCTCTCGCCCGCCTTGAATAGCGTCAGCTCGCGAATGCGCTGCGCCAACGTGGGCGGCGGCGGGCCGACGATGCGGTCGCCCGGCATGATTTCGGCGTCGGTGCGCCCGCGGCCGTACTCGGTGGGCGAGTGGTTGGAATCGAGCTCGTCGTTGCGGCCCCAGGCCACGATCAGCACGTCGGGCGCGAGCTTCCAAACCTCCGGCATCATCAGCACGCCCTGGTGCGAGCTGTAGCCGGGGATGCCGAGGTTGAGCACTTCGACGTTGCGTCCCTGCGCGCGCAACAGGCTTTCGAGCAGTTTCGGGTAGCCATCTTCGAGGTTGACGTCCCAGCCGAACGTGGTGCTGTCGCCGAGCGCCGCGATGCGCAGGCCGGTCTTCGCGCCGAACGGCCGGTCGCGCCAGCCCTGCGGATTGATGCGCACGTCGTAGGTCGCGCCGGCGTCTTTCCATTGCGCGACGTACTGCCCGAACACGCCGACCTGCACCGTCGCCTGCGCGTTCGGCTTGAGCGTGTACACGCGCGTCGGGTGCGAGGTGTAGACCTTCTCGTAGTAAATCTCCGCCGGGTGCCGCGCGAGCCGCTTCGCCACGGCGTTCAAAATGGTGAGGCTGATCGCCGTGAAGATGATGGTGAAGAGAATTTTCTTACGTCGGCTCATCAACTCTTCCCGCCCGTCGCGCCCCTACGCCGTTTCATTCAATGCTTCGCGATAGAGGTTGGTCATCCCGTACGCGATGCCTTCGCGTTTCAGAATTTCTTCGAGCCGCAGGAGCCGCTGCACGCGCACCTCGTACGTGTTCGCGCCGTCGGAGCTGCACCACTGACGCCAATGCTCGGGCTGCGGCAGCACGATGCCGAAACGCTCCGGCTCTTTTTCGAGCGCACACTGCGCGACGACGATGCACGTCGACAGCGCGCTCACGCGGCTGATCAGCTTGGCGTGCTCGCGCACGAAGTCGCACGTCGCGGCGAACGCCTCTTCGGTTTCGCCGGGGAAGCCGACGATCAGGTTGATGATCGTTTCGATGCCCGCCTCGCGCGCCTGGCGCAGCACCCGCGCGGCGGTTTTCGCGTCGAAGCGTTTGTTCATCAGCTTCAGCACGTCGTCGGAAAAACTTTCGACGCCGAAGACCAGGCTGACGCACCCGGCCTGCTTCAGCAGCGCGAAGTCTTTGGCGGTCATGTCCTTGCGCACCACCGCCTGGCCGGTCCACGCCATCCGCTCGCCGGATGCGACGACCAACTCGCAGAAGCGGCGCAGGCGGCGCAGGTCGGCGTTGACCAGCAGGTCGTTGAACGCGAAGGCGAACGCGCCGAACCGCGCCTTCAGCCGCTGCACGTTGGCGAACACCCGCTCGGGCGAAAACGCGCGGTAGCCGGGGACCATGCGGTGGTCGTTGCAGAACGCGCAGCGGTTGACGCAGCCGCGGCCCATCATCAGCGGCAGTTGGTTCGTGCGGTACAGGTACAGCGGCAGACCGTCGAACTCCGGCGGCGGCAGCGCGTCGAGATCTTTGAGCGGCTCGCGCTCCGCGCCGCCGACCCACGCGCCGTCGCGCCACGCGGCCGTACCGGGCAGGCCCGCCGGGTCGCGCCCTTCTTTTATCGCGCGCAACGTCTCAGCCAGTGTGACCTCGCCCTCGCCGACGATGAACAGATCGGCCGCGCTCGGCCCGATGCGTTCGCGATCGGCCGGCCAATGCACGCCGGGTCCGCCGAGGATCAGCGTCACGCCCGGCAGCCGCGTCTTGACGCGCCGCCCGAGCAGCACGGCCAGCGGCAGGTTCGATTCGTTGGTCGACAGCCCGAGCGCGAGCGGCTGCAAGCGCGCGACCGTGTCGACGAACTCGTCGATGAGCGGCGCGAAGAACGCGGCGATCTCGGCGAGGCGGCCGTCCGCCGCCCAGAACTTGAGGTGTTCGAGCCGCCAGTAATCGCGCAGCGCGTCGCCGCAGGCTTCATACCATTCGATGTTCAAATCGCGCGCGACCACCGCGAAGCCGTCGGCGCGCAACGAAGCGGTGAGCGCGGCCAGCCCGAGCGGCGGGAAGTCGACGCCCCACGGCGGCGGCAGCGCGAGCAACAGGTCCGGCCGCCGCGCCGGCGCCGCACGTTCATCGCACGCTTCGACGTCCGGCTCGCGCGGCGTATCGTCGACCGACACCTGCGGCAGCGCGCCGCGTTGCTCGTCGTACAGGTTGACCGTGTGCACGTTCTGGTCGCGCCGCGACAGCAGCGTGGTCAGCGCGAGCACGCGACGCCGCCGTTCTTCGAACGTATTGCCGTCGTCGATCCACCACTTGATCGAACCCTCGGTCTGCGGAAAGTGAATGCCGTAATCGGGCCAACGCTCGAACAGGCGGCTGCCGAGGTTGATCAGGCACGGGCTGATCGACGCGACCTGGTCGATGATGTCGGCGTGGTCGCGCACGAAGTCGTACGTCTCGCGGAACTCCTTTTCGCCCTCGCCGGGGAAACCGACGATCAGGTTGATGATCGCCTGAATGCCCGCCGCGTGGCACGCCGCCAGCACCGCGCGCGTTTCATCCTGCGCGTACGGTTTGTTCATCGCCTGGAGCACGCTATTGGAGAACGACTCGACGCCGAAGACAAAACTCTGGCAGCCCGCCTGCTGCATCCGGCGGAAGATCGCCTCGTCCATCTCCTTGCGGATCACGCCCTGCCCGCCCCACCGCAGCTCGCGGCCCGAGGCGATGAGCAGTTCGCAGAAGCCGCGCAGCGTTTTCATGTCGCCGTTGATCAGCACGTCGTGGAAGGTGAAGCGCGTGCGGCCGCGATCGGCGTGCCAGAGCATTTCCTCGACCACCGACTCCGGCGGGCGGCGGCGATACTTGCGGTAGATATGGTGGTCGTTGCAAAACGTGCAGCGCCGGATGCAGCCGCGGCTGCCGAGGATCGGCGCGGAATCGGTCGCGTATTCGGCGAGGTTGAAATCGTCGAGCGTCGGCCAGCCGAGGACGCCAAGGTCTTCTTCGATCGGCCGCACCAGATGCGCGAAATCGACCGGCTCGCCGACGCGCAACACGCCTTCGACGTTCGGCGTATGGCCCGCGAGCAAATCGCGCATCAGCAGCAGCGCGGTGTGTTCGCCTTCGCCGAGCACGAGCCAGTCGGCCTCGTCGGCGCCGAGCGTGGCGATGTCGAAGCTGTTGGTCACGCCCGGCCCGCCGAAAACGATCGGCCGCTCGGGCCGCGCCGCCTTGAGCCGCCGCGCGAACGCGCGCGTGAACGCGAAGTTGCCGGTGTTCACCGAAAAGCCCAGCACCTTGGCCGGGTGCTGTGCGAGCTGCGTCGCATAGTGGTCGGTCAGATCGGCCAGCGCCTGCATCGTCTGCGGGAACAGCGCCGGATCGGTCCAGTGCTTGTACGCCTCCATCCGCCACAGGTTTGGATCGGGCGCGCGGTTGTACAGCTTGATGTTCAGGTCGAGGCACTGCGCGCTCACGCCGTTGGCTTGCAGAAAATGTTGGACGTACGCGATGCCGAGCGGCGGCACGTCGGCGCCCCATACCGGCGCCATGATCAGCAGCAGATCGACCTCGCGCGCGTCGATCGGCTCGTAGCGCGGCACGCCCTTGCGCTGATCGGCCGCGTCGGGCGGCGCTTCGCAGGCGCAGGGCTCCGGCGGCGCCGCGAGCGCACGGAGATCGGCCGCCTTCTCGTGCAAATTCGACACGCGCACCATCAGGCCAAGCTCTTCCAGCACCGCGAGCAAGGCCTTCGCGCGCCGTTGCCGCAGACCCGGCGTGTTCTCGCCCTGCACCCAGCCGGTATCGGGCTCGGCGCCGGTCGGCACGACGATGCCGAATTTGTCTTTGTTGCGTTCGAGCGGCGAGCCCAGCAGCATGATGCAGGTGTTGATGCTGGTCACGCCGCAGATGTTCGCGTGGTTGCGCCGCACGAACGCGAGCGTCTGCGCGAAGTCGTCATCCGTTTCGCCGGGGAAGCCGACGATGAAGTTGACCATCGTGTTGATGTCGGCGGCGCGAATTTGCCCGAGCGCTTTTTCGATGTCGGCGACGCGATAGCCCTTCGCCATTTTGCGCAGCACGTCGTCCGAGCCGGACTCGATGCCCAGGTTCAGCGTGTAGCAGCCGGCGCGGCGCATCTTGTGCAGCAGTTCGTCGCGCATATCGCCGCGCGGCGAGGCCAGCGCGATCCACTGCACGTCGGCCCGCGCCGCAATGAGCGCGTCGCACATTTCTTCGAGCGCGGCGAGGTCGCCGTTGATGAGCTGATCGTTGAAGCGGAACCCGCGCACGCCGAGGCGCTGCACGTGGCCGAGAATTTCTTCGGCGACCAGCCGCCCGGGCCGCGCGCGAAACGGACCCATCGCCGGGTGGTCGTTGCAAAACGTGCAGCGGTTGATGCAGCCGCGTGTCGCCAGCAGCGGCAACTCGCGCGTGCGATAGCGCGCCAGATCGAAGCCGGCGAAGTTCGGCGGCGGCAGCGCGGCGAGATCTTGAATCAGCGGGCGCGGCGCGAGTTCGGTCAGGTGATGCCCCTCGAAACGGACGATGCCCGGCAGCGCGGCGGCGTCGCGTCCGGCGAAGATCGCGGCGAGCGCTTCGAGGAACGTCTGCTCGCCCTCGCCGACCACGAAATAGTTCACGCTGTCCGGCGGAAACAGCAGGCGCTCTTCGGCCGTGTGCACGCCGCGACCGCCGACGACGATGACGCGCCGCGGATCGGCCTGCTTGATGCGCCGGCAGACCTCGATGGTGAAGCGCCGGTTCGGCGAGTAGACCGAAAAGCCGATCACGCCCGCCGGCGTCGCCAGCAATTCGCGGACGATTTTTTCGATGGCGCCGTCGAGATGCGGGCGCAGGTGGCTCCAGTCGGCGAGGTCGGTCCAGTGCCGGAAGCTGTCCTCTTCCCAGAAGCGCTGCAGCTCGGGCGCCGCCTCGTGGTAGCTCTCGATGTTGAAATCGCGCACCTGCACGCGATGGCCCGCCGCGGCCGCCGACGCCGCGATGCTCGCCAGGCCGTAGGGCGGCGTGTCGACGCCCCACACCGGGCAAATCGCCAGCGTGGCCTGCGGCGCGCTTGCGGTCGGACGCAGCAGGCTCTCGGCCCGCGCGCCCATCGCCTGCATCCGCCGCTCCATCTCGGCGGCGCGCGCCATTAGCTCGTCGATGTGCTCGCGATGGCGGCGGCGATCGCTGACCACGTCGTCGCGGTTCGTGAACTCGACGGGCGCGCCCAACTCGCGCAGGCGGGCCAGCAGGCGGTCGAGCCGGTCGGCGCGGACCTCGGCCGTCGACTCGCCCGCGCGCCAACGCCGCTCCCAGCCGCGCTGCGTGCGGTTCGGAATTTCGAGGCCCCACTTCTCGGGCTGGTCGCACAACTCCGATCCGGGGATGAGCAGCAGGCTGTTCACGCTGCGCACCAGTTTCACGTGCGGCGCGGCCTGCTCGACGGCGCGCATCGTCGCCGCGAAGTCATCTTCGGTTTCGCCGGGGAAGCCGACGATGAGGTAGAGCACCACGTCGATGCCGGCCGCCGCGGCGTCGCGGATCATGCGCAACGCGCGCTCGGCCGTGTAGCGCTTGTTCATCGCGGCGAGCACGCGGTCGGAACCGGACTCGAGCCCGAACTCGAGGCGATAGCACCCGGCCCGCGCCATCTTGGCGAACTGCGCGGCGGTGAGGTCGTGATTCGGACTGAGGCCGGCCGACCACTTGAGTTTGAGGCCGCGTTCGATCAGGCCGTCGCAGATGCTTTCGAGATTGCGCGGATTGCCGTTGACGACCGGGTCCACCAGGCTCAGCCATTCGATGCCGTGGCGCCGAATCAGCTCGTCGAGTTCGGCCAACGCGGTCGCGGCCGGTTTGCTGCGGTGGCGGCGCCAGTAACGACGCACGTTGCAGAACGCGCAGCCGCCGGTGCAGCCGCGCGACCATTCCACGTTCAGCGCCGGGTGGCCGTATTGCGCCAGATCGAAATGGCGGTAGTCGGGGACCGGCAGCCGCGCGAGGTCGACCAGTTGCGTCTGCTCGACGAACGTCGCCTGCCCTTCGCGATAGAACGCGACGCCCGGTAGATGCTCGGGGCTTTTGCCGTCGCGCGCCGCTTGCAGAATCGCGGTCAGTGTGAGCTCGCCTTCGCCGACGACGAACACGCGCACCGCGCCGCCGCACAGTTGGAAGAAGCGATCGCGTTCCTCGCGCGTGGCGACGCCGGGTCCGCCGGCGATGAGCAGCTTCTGCGGCGCGAGCCGCATGACTTCGCGCGCGACCAGCGCGGTCGGGATTTCTTTGCGCGTGACGAGATTGAAGCCGATCACGGGCGCCGGATGTTCGGCGATCGCACGGGCCATGTCGCGCAGCGCCGCGCCGAACAAGCGCTCGACGTCGCGCTCGCGCTCCCAGACGTGCCCTTCTTCCCAATCCCACAGCCGCCGCTGCGCCGCGGGCTGCGCCTGGTACAGCGCGATGTTGAGGTCGAGCACCTCCGCCGTGAAGCCCTCGCGTTCGACCCACGCCGCCAGCGCCGCCAGACCGAGCGGCGGACCGGTCGTCAGCCACGGCGGCGGATGCACGAGCAGCACGTCGGCGGGTTTGGCCGATTGCGATTCTTCCGGCGTAGGGGCGTACTGCTGTACGCCCGCACCGGGGGCGCACAGCGGTGCGCCCCTACCGATCGTCGCATCCGCCGGAATCGCATCTTCGCAATGCAGGCACAGATAGTCTTCGGCCAGATCGCGCCCGTCCATGCTCAGCAGAAACTCGCGCCGCTTTGGCCCGCGCCAGACGGCGAGCAGCCCGCCGTCGCGCACATTGCCCCACACGCCCTGGCGGCGGTAATCCATGCAGCACGGCACGACCGCGCCGTCGAACAGCACGTGCGCCATTTCGTAGGCCCACACAGTGCGGCAGCCGAGCACGCCCGGCAGGCTGACCGGCTCGTGGCCGAACACCTCGACGTTCCCCGCGCGGCTGATGTAGCCCTGCACCACGTCGAGGCGCGTCACGCCCAGGTCGCGCCAGTAGGCCTGCGCCTCTGACCATTCCTCGTCGCTCACGTACGGCCTCATGCGCGTGAGGTTGACCATCGTCGAATCGGGGCCGAAGCGTTCGAGCCGCCGCCGGATATGGCGGGTGATGTTTTCGCGAATCCGCTCGAAGTCGCCGCGGCCGGTGATCGCTTGGTAAGTGTCGGCGCGTATGGCGTGGACCGAGAAACCGATCCAGGTCAGCCCGGCGTCGAGCAGCTCTTCGCCGCGCCGTTCGTCGAGCAGCGCGCCGTTGGTGAGCAGATAGATTTCCGTCTCCGGCAATGCGCGCCGCGCCTGCCTGATGCGCGGCACGATCAGCGGGTCCATCAGCGGCTCGTTCATCAGGTAGAGCATGACCCGCTTGAGTTTGGGGAACCCGGCGAGCTCGGCGAGCAGCGCTTCGAATACGGCCTGGTCCATCTCGCCCTGCGGCATCGTGTGGCGGATTTGCGGTTGCGGGCACATGATGCACGCCGAGTTGCAGCGGCTGGTGGTCTGGATCATCACCGCTTGCGGGAACGGCAGCGCCGGCGCGTCGGTCGGCTTCATGGCGCGACGCCCGTGACGAGGAACGGCCCAATCGCCAAATATTTGAAACCGCCTTCGCGATAGGCGCGCACGGCGTCGGCGGGGCTCATGACGATCGGCTCTTCGTGCATGTTGAAGCTGGTGTTGATCAGCACGGGCACGCCGGTCAACTTGTCGTAGGCCGACAGAATAGCGTAGGCGTCGGGGTTGTCCTCGCGCCGCACGAGCTGGGGCCGCGCGGTGCCGTCGACGTGCACGCAGCCGGCGGCGACGCGGCGCATGAATTCGGTGCAGTCGAAGCAGACGTTCATGAAGCGGGCGGTGAAGCGCGCGCCGTCGACGCCGACGAAGCAGCNNGAAGCAGCGCTCGGCCGCCTCGTCGAGCACCGCCGGGGCGAAGGGCATGAACTCGGTGCGGCGCAGCATCTTGTTCAGCCAGTCGTTCACCGACGGGTCGCCCGGCTGGTAGTAGATCGTGCGGTTGCCCAGCGCGCGCGGGCCGTATTCCATCGCGCCCTGAAAACGCAACACGACCTCGCCGCGGGCCAGCAGCTCGGCCGCGGCCGAGGCGATATCGTCGGGCCGCGAATAGACCAGGCCGTCGAGCGCGCTGCGGATCGCCTCGTCGTCGTACGCCGTGCCGAGATACACGGTCGGCAGCNNCCTGCGGCTTCGCGCCAGCCGCGCCCAACGCCGCGCCCGCCGCGAGGCCGCCGTCGCTCATGTTGGGGAACACGCTGATCCTCCGCACCTCGGGCAGTTCGCGCACGCGCTGGTTGAGCTTCACGTTCTCGAAGATGCCGCCGGCGAGCGCCACGTCGGCCACGCCGGTTTGCCGCACCCAATGCCGCACGAACGCGGTCACCGCCTCTTCGAGCACGGACTGGCACGCGGCGGCGACGTCGGCCGGTTTCTCGCCGATGAGGCGGCGGTACCAACCGAGGCGGCGATGATGACGCAGCGGGCAGCCCAGCCGCGAAAAGCCCGGGCCGACGAAACGCAGCACGCGCCGGAACAGCGGGGCGAGGCGCTGCGGATCGCCGTAGGCCGCCAGGCCGGTCACCTTGCCCTCGTGCCGGTTGGGGATGAAGCCGAGGTGCTCGGTGATGCGGCTGTAATATGGATTCAGCGCCGCGAGGCCCGACTGCGCGTAGATTCGCTCGACCGCGCCGTCGGGGCGGCCGACGCCCACCGTGGCCGTGACGCCGTCGCCCATCGCGTCGGCGGTGATGACCGTCGCTTCGTTGAACGGCCCGCACAAAAAAGCCGACCACGCGTGCGCCTGATGGTGCTCGATCATTTGCACCGGGCAGGCGAAGCCGAGGCCGCGCAGGCGGCGCGTCAGCACGCGGCGCGAGATCGCGCGGTCGAGCGCATACGGCAGCCGCAGCGCGCGCGCGATGACCTGGTAGTAAGTGTACAGATTGAACAACCAGCCGAATTGACCGGAGGCGTTTTTCGCCTGTTGGTGCATCCGCGGCAGACAGCGCAGCATCGCGCTGGGGGTGATCTCGCCCGCGACGACAACCAGTTCGATCTGCGCCGGGGTCAGTCCGCCCAGCCGCAGCGTCTCGGCGATGGCGCCCGCCGGAAAAGCCATCGAGTTCTTTTGCCGGTTGATGCGCTCCTCGTTGAGCGCGGCGACCAGTCGACCGTCCACCACGAGCGCGGCGCCCGCGTTGTGGTTGTCACTGATGCCCAAAACCCTCATCAAAGCGAATTTAGACTGTTTTCGGCGGACGGGGAAGGGTGCTCACGGCTCTTCGGTGGTTTTGACGAGCTCGCGCGATTCGGCGTTGAAGACCAGCGACGGATCGACCGGCGACGCGGCGGACTGAGCGGCGGCGGGTTGCTTTTTCCCGTTGTCGCCGGCGGGCGGCGCGGTCGGCCCGGCGGGATGGCGCTTGCGGCCGCCGCGGCGACGGCGGCGCGGCCGCTCGCCCTCGCCGGCGCCGAACAGCAGGACGCCGCGCGATTGCGCCACCTGCGCCAGGTTGCGCGCCGGCTTTTCGCCGCGGGCCTGCGTCTCGATCTGGTAGAGCAACAGCGCGTTGACGAAGTACGACTTGTGCACGAGCGAACCCGGCATCCGCGTGCCCTTGCTCAGCACCCGCACGATCGTGCGCTGGCCGAGCAGCAGCATCGCCGTTGCTTCGGCGTCGCCGCGACCGATGCCGATCTCGTGCAGCATCGGCTTGACGCATTCGCGCACCGTCTGCTGGGCCGTGTGGCGCGGCCGATCCGGCGCGGCCGGGGCCGGTTCGAACGCCGGCGTCAGCGGACCGACGAACGCCGCCAGCACCACCGGCAGCGGAATCTCGCCGCGGACCTGGGCCTCGTCGAGCGCGGCGAGGTTGGCCAGCATGTGCGCGCGCACCCGGCGCGCGGGTTCGTCGTCGCCGTCGATGGCCGCGCAGGTCGAAGGCACGATGCGCCGCAGCAGCCCGATCTCGAGCATCAGCGCGATGCTCTTCGCGGCCTGCCCGTCGCGCAACTCGCGCAGGAACTCATCGCGCAGCCGCGACGGATTGGCCTTGGTGATCTCGCCCGCGTACTCCGCGATCGCCGCCCGGGTCACGGGCTCGATGACGAAGCCGGTGCGCGCGGCGTGGCGAATGGCGCGGATCATGCGGATCGGGTCTTCGCGAATACGCAGCCCCGGCTCGCCGATGATGCGGATCGCCCGGTCGCGCAGGTCTTTCATGCCGCCGACGTAATCGTAGATGGCGAAGTTCTCCAGGTCGTAGAACAAGCCGTTGATGGTCAGGTCGCGGCGCAACGCGTCGGAGGCCGGCGTGCCGTACGAGTTTTCCTCGCGCAGCGGACCGTCGCTCTCGACGTCGAAGGTGACGCCCTGGCGGAACGTCGACACTTCGATGATCTCGCCGCCCTGAAAGAACACGTGGGCCAGGCGAAAGCGGCGGCCGATCAGCCGGCAATTGCGGAACAGCACGCGCACCTCTTCCGGATGCGCGTTGGTGACCACGTCGTAATCTTTGGGCCGTTGCCCGATCATGATGTCGCGCACGCAGCCGCCGACGAGATACGCGCGAAAGCCGCGGGCGATCAGGCGGCGCATCACCTTCAGCGCGTTGGGGCTGATCTTCTTGCGGCTCAGATTGTGTTCGGGACGCGGGATGACCAGCGGCGCGGGTTCGCCCGGCGCGCCCGGCGGCGGCGTCGGCCGGCGGATTGTTACGTCGCGCTCGGCGAAGGGCCCGGTGCTCGGCCGATCATCAATCCGCGCGACCGGCCGGTGCACGCGGGGCGGTCGGGCGGACGACGGCGGGAGCGGCACCGCGATCGCGTCGGCCCGGGAATGCGTCGGCGGTGGGGCGGGTTTGGCGGCGGCCGGCGCTTGGTCCGGCTGGTCCGGCTTGTCCACCTCGGCGGGCGATTTCTTTTTCCAACGGCGAAACAGTCCTAGCACGAACGAATCGCTCCTTCCCCCACAGCATACTATCGCCGCGGTCTGGTTATCATTTCCGCTTCGTTCAGTCAAGCAACCTCCCTGGGCGCCGCCGCCCCCTTTTTCGTGAATTACTTTTCCTTTTGTCTCGCGCCCGGCCCTTTGCGTCACGGCGCGTCGGCTGCTAGATTACCCACGGCGCACGCTGCGACACCGCCCACCTGAAAGGAGCCGGTCATGAGTCCGAAGATCATGCGCCTTGGCGTCCTGTGTTTCGCGGCGGTCGTGTGCGCGCTGCTCGTCGCGGCGGCCGCGTCGGACCGCGAGATCGACCTGACGCTGACCACCAGCGACGGCGTGCGAGTTCACGGGACGTACGTTTCCCAGCCGGGCGCGACGGGCAAGGGGCTGATCCTGCTGCACATGCTGCGCCACGAGCGGTCGGACTGGCGCGCGTTCGCCGCGACCACGCAGGCGGCGGGCTACAATTCGCTGGCCATCGATTTGCGCGGACACGGCCACTCGCTGCACACCGTCGACGGCCGCACGCTCAACCTCGCCTCGTTCACCGACGCCGATTTCGCCGCGATGATCCACGACGTGGACGCGGCGTACCAATATCTGCGCCAACGCGCGGACATCGACCAGGCGCACGTGTACATCGTCGGCGCGAGCATCGGCGCGAACCTCGCGCTCAATTTCGCCGCGGCGCATCCGGACGGGATCAAGGCGGTGGTGCTGCTCAGCCCGGGTCTCGACTATCACGGCGTGACGACCGAAGCGGCGGCGGCGAAGTACTCCGGCCGCCTGCTGCTGTACGCTTCGCACGACGACACGTACGCCTACAACTCGGTGCAGAAATTGGCGCAGATCGCCGGCGCGCCGCGCGGCCTCGCGCGCTATTTCGAGGGCGGCGGGCACGGCACGGATTTGCTGACGGCGCACGCGGAAATGACCGGCGCAATCATCTCGTGGCTGAATGGAATTCCGTAATGGCGAACGGACAGACGGTGAAAATCGCGGGGATTCAATTCGCGGCCAAGCCGGACGTGGCGCGCAACGTGCGGCGGGCGCTGGATATGCTCGACGCGGCGGCGGAGCGCGGCGCGCGGATGGCGATCCTCAGCGAACTGTGGGCTTACCCCTGGTTCGTCGCGCGGGTGGATGAAACGGCCCGCGCCTGGGCCGAACCGGCGACGGGGCCGCTGCTCGGCGCGATGCGCGAGAAGGCGGCGCAGCGTCAACTGTTCGTCATCTGTCCCTGGTATGAGCGCGACGACGAAACCGGCCGGACGTACAACAGCGCCGCGTTGATCGACGCGCAGGGCGAGATCGCGGGCGTCTACCGCAAGATGCACGTGCCCTCGGCGCCGGGCTGGGAAGAGCGCCACTACTTCTCGCCGGGCGACCGCGGCTTCGGCGTGTTCGATACGCCGGCGGGCAAGACCGCGATCCTGCTCGGCTGGGACGTGTTCTTTCCCGAAGCCTTGCGCGAGGCCGTGCTGGCGGGCGCGCAGCTCATTGCGGCGCCGCTGGCCGCCACGGCCGCCAACGACGACCTCTGGCGGCGCGCGGCGCTCGCCGGCGCGTTCGCCAACGGCTGCTGGCTGCTGCGAGTGGGCCGCGTCGGGAAAGAGAACGGCATGGCCTTCGCCGGCGCGTCGTTCTGCGCGGCGCCGACCGGCGATCTGCTCGACGAACCGGCCAGCGACGGCGAGGCGGTGGTCTTCTGGGATCTCGACCCGCGCGCCCCGGCGGTCGTGCGGCGCGACTGGCCGTTTTTGCGCGACCGGCGGCCCGACCAATACGCGGCGTTGACCGTCCCGACGAAGACGGAGGACCAGACATGACGCGTGACGCGCGAATCACCTGCGCGGTCTGCGCCTGGCGCGGCGACTGCCGCAAAAAGTTCACCATCACCAGCGCGCTGCATTGCCACGATTTCACCCGCGACGTGACCCTGAAGGAAACGCCGCCGGACGACGACGAAAAGGAGAAGCACGCGGCCGAGCAAGAGAAGGATCACACGCCATGAGGGATTTGAACCGCCTGCGCAGCAAATACGAACTGCGGCTGGACAACCGCCAGATCGCCTACCTGCTGATCGGCGAGCTGGTCATTCTGGCGATGATCTTCAGCCTCGGCGTGGTGATCGGCAAACGGCTGGGCCGGTTGTCGGGCAATGCGCCGCTGGAGGAATTGACCCCGCTGGCGGCGCAGCCCGCGACCACGCCCGACGCGCTGTCGCTGTCGAATTCGCTCGGCGGGCCGATCCCGGCGCAGACGCCGACGCAGGTCGTCGACCTCACGCCGACCCAGGTCGCCGCGCCGCTGTCCCCGACGCCGACCGAACCCGCGACGCCGCCTTCTTCGGCCGACCTCGCCCCCGCGGTGGAAGGCGCGCCGCCGCAGCCGCCCGCGCCGGCGATCTCCGGCGACGCGGCGCCGCCCGCCGGCTCGTACTGGACGGTGCAGGTCGGCTCGTTCCCCGACCAGACCAAAGCGCAGGAATTGCGCCAGAAGCTCGCGGCCGGCGGCAACCAGGTTTATCTCGAAACCACCGACGTGCCCGGCGTCGGCACGCGTTACCGCGTGCTGGTCGGCCATTTCGAAAACCGCGGCGCCGCCGACGCCGTGGCCGGGGCGCTGCGCCAGCGTGAGAATATCGACACCTGGGTGCGCCGTTATCCGGCGGAATGAGGAGGCAGCCGTGCGCGAATTGAAAGGCTTGATTCTCAGCGGCGGCAAGGGCACGCGCCTGC
>PMZC01000245.1 GCA_003170555.1 Deltaproteobacteria bacterium | reverse complement strand
CGGTACATCGCCCCGGTGTCGAGGTAGAGAAACCCGAGGCGCCGCGCCAGCATCTTGCTGACGGTGCTTTTGCCGGCGCCGCTCGGCCCGTCGATCGCCACAATGGGTCGCCGTTGTTTCATCGATCTGTTTTGTACCACGAGTTCCCCGCTTTCCCCAAGCCTTTGGCCGATTGCAACTTGGCGCCCGGTGTGGATATGCTCGGGAGGCGATTCACGCGGAGGAACCAATGCGGCGCGCCGGGTGGGTGCTGGCCTTGCTGTTGCTGGTCGCTTGCTCTTCGAAAGCGGAATCGCTGTGGGTATTGACGATCAAAAGCCAGCATCTGCGCGTCGAACTGGCTGACTATCCCGACGCCCGCCGGGTCGGTTTGATGTTCCGCGATTCGTTGCCTGAAAATCAGGGCATGCTTTTCGTCTTCCAGAAAAAACAACCGCTCTCGTTTTGGATGCGGAACACCAAAATCCCGCTCGACATCGCCTTTCTCGCCGACGACGGAACCATCTTTCAGATCGAGCCGATGCAGCCGCTCGACGAGGGACATCACGTCTCGCGCGAGCCGGCGCGATTCGCGCTCGAGGTCAATCAGGGCTGGTTCTCCCGCCATCAAATCCGGGTGGGCGATCGGGTGGAGAACTTGCCGCGCCCGCTGCCTTGATCGCGGCGGCTGCTCGGTCCTAGAATGAACCGTAAGCAAAGCAGAGGAGTGAATCATGCGCGTTTTACGTTCCGCGGCGCTGCTGTGTCTCGTCGCCTGCCTGACCGTGGGTTGCGCCAGCAAAGTGATGACGATCAAGCTGGCGACCGACGATCCCGAGCACATCTGGCTGCAATACTTCGTGGATGCCGACGGCAAACCCATCCCGCAGGGTTACCAGCATCCGGCCCAATTGGCGCCGGAGCAGATCAAGAAAATTTTTGAGGCCGTGTCTTTTGAGGAATATTCCTTTTTCACCTGGCGCAAGGTCGACCGCGTGTTCAGCGACTCCGAGGTGAAGCGCCTGCAGGAGCCGGTGAGCAAAGCGCTGGCGCAGGCGACGGCCGATCAGTGGGTGCATTTCGCCACCACCGACATGAAACGCGAATTTTTGGCGATCACGGCCACGCGTCACCTGACCGACGGCATCTGCTTCGTGAAAGACGGCAAGTTCAACCTCGTCTTAGGCAATGTCAATTTTGAACTCATCGCCGCCGATCGCGAACTGTGGCGCGCCGACCCGCGCGACCGGTTCTACTTCGATTCGTTCCGCTTGTTTTCCGACCCGGCGCACGGCATCGCCATCCCGCCGATCGTGCTCAACGACAAGTGGTTCAAGAAGCGTCGCGTGAACTGGCTGGTCTTTGACCTCGAAAAATTCATGCAGCCGCCGGCGCCGGCGCCGACCACGCCCGCCGACGTGACCGAACGTCTGCGTAAACTGAAAGAACTGCTCGACCAGGGTTTGATCACGCCGGAGGAATACCAGCAAAAGCGTAAACAGATCCTGGAGGGATTGTAACTGCCGACTCGCCCGCAGTACGTCAGCTTTCACCTCACCGAACGCTGCGACGCGCAGTGTATGCACTGTCGTATCTGGCGGAAATCGCCGCCGCCGGAAATCGACGCCGAGCTGCTTTGTCAGGCCGCGCGCGACGTCGCCGCGTGGCTCGGGCCGGTCGAGGTGCAAATCGCGGGCGGTGAGCCGCTGCTTTCGCCCAATCTGCTGCCGCTGGTTCGTTGCGCGTCCGAGGCCGGGCTCGCCGTGACCCTGACCACCAACGGCTTCGCACTCGAGGGCGAAGTCGCGCGTCAGTTGGCCCACGCCGGATTGCAGATCGTCACGTTGTCGCTCGACGGTTTCGATCACGTGCACAACCGCCTGCGCGGCCGCGACGACGCCTTCGCGCTCGCGCAACGCGCCATCGCCCACGCTCATGACAATGGTCTGCGGGTGCGCATCAATTGCGTGATTTGCGCGCTCAACCTTGAGATCCTGCAAGGCTTCGTCACCTGGCTGAACGACGACCCGCGCGTGGAAGGCATTGTCTTCCAGGCGTTCGTGCAGCCGTTCGGGCAAGCGCCGCGTGAACGCTGGTGGGAAAACGAACCGCTGTTCCCGCGCGACGCCGCCCGCACTCGCGCCGTGCTCACCGAACTGCTCCACATGAAACGCGCCGGCTTTCCGATTCTGAATCCCGATCCGCAGTTCGCGGCGATGATCGACTACTTCGCCGACCCCGGCCGTTTCGCTCTGCGCCGCTGCAGCGTCGGTCAGTTCGGCTTGACCATCGAAGGCGCCGGCTTCGTGCGGCTGTGCGGTCGCCACGACGCCATCGGCAATCTGGGGCGCGGCGAGCGGCTGATCGATATCGTCACCGGCGCCAAGGCAGAAGCGGTCCGGGCGAAGATGCAGCAGTGCCGCGAAAATTGTCATCTGCTGATCAACTGCTGCTTCGACGAGGACGCGCGCTGATGCGCCAACGCGACGCTATTGCGCTGGCGTTGATCGTCATCGCGTGGCTGGCGATCGTGGTCGTCATCGGGCCCGGCGGCGAGGTCGCGCTGGACGATTCCTGGAACTTCGCCAAACCCGTGAAACACCTGCTCGACACCGGTCACCTCGAATTCGACCCGTTCAATTCCGCGGCGTCGGTGTTGCATATTTTCTGGGGCGCCGCGTTCTGCAAAGTGCTTGGGTTCTCCATTGTCGCGTGCCAGATCTCGAATTTCGTGGCGGCGCTGCTGGCTTTGCTGGCGGCCTACGCGATGGCTCGCGCGTTTGGTTTGCGGCCGGGACGTTCCCTCTTGGTGACCGCCGCGACCGCCGCCAGCCCGCCGTTCTTTGTCACCGCTTTCACGTTTCAATCGGACTTTCTCTACCTTTTGCCCGCGTGGGCCGGCCTCGCCTTCGTGCTCCGTTTTCTCTCGCGCCGGCGAGAACTCGATTTGCTGCTCGGCGCGGTGTGCTTCGCATTGTCGATTTGGAACAAGGTCCACGGCTTGTTTCTCGCCGCGGCCGTGGTTTTCTATTTGCTGCTGGTCAGAAAAAAGAAAGCGATTTTGTGGCGACAAATCGCCTACTCGTTTTTCCTGCCGGCGTTTTCCTATCTGGTTTTCACCTGGACCCTGCCCCTGATTCATCCCGTCCGCACGACGATGGAGCGCAAAACCGGCGAGTTCGCCGCTCGCCTGCTCGACCCGACGGTTTGGCTAAGTGATGGTTCTTCGCGCGCGGCGGTGGTGCTGCTGTGCCTCGGCGTTTACGCGCTGCCGGTTTTGGTGTTCGCCTTCACGCGAACCGACCGCACGATATTTTCGCGGAAGGCAAAACTTTTGGCGGCGACGTTGGCGGCCGTGCTCGCCGGCGTATCGTCGGCCTACTGGCTCGCCGGACGCGGTCAGTTGTTTCCCTTCACCAGTTCCGTCTTGCGCGAGTGGCCGCCGATGACGACGCGCTCAATCCTGTTGCCCTGGACCGTACTCAGCGTAGCCGGCAGCTTCGTCCTGCTCTACTTGCTTGGCCGCGAATTCGTGTTGGCTCGCCGCCGTGGCGACAGCCGGCCGCTGTTGGTCGGCCTGGCGATTCTGTCGCAAGCGTTGCCGCTCGCGCCGATCCTGCTGTTCATGGATCGCTACTTCCTCGTCTTCATTCCTCTGGTGTTGATGTTGGTTCTGCATTCCTCGCCGACTGAATCGCATCCCGTCACACCGCGTTGGATCGTTCCGGCCAAAGTCGGCGCGGCTGTTGTTTTGCTGCTCGCGGTCTTGACCATCGATGGCCTGCGCGTCGTGCAATATCGCAACGGCGTCGCGGCGCAGTGGCGTGCGGCCGACGAGTTGGTCGCCGCGGGCAACGCGCCGCTCACCGTCGATGGCGGTTACTCGTGGTTCGGCTGGAAAAATTATCCGGAGTGCCTGGTCGGCAAGCCGGATTCGTTTCGACCCAACGAACTCCACAGCTCGTACGTGGTGGAACTGTGTCCTTGGGCGCCGATCCGTTATGACGTTTTCTTTCACGAAATGCCGCCGCCGCGAGTTTTGC
>PMZC01000068.1 GCA_003170555.1 Deltaproteobacteria bacterium | reverse complement strand
GGAAGAAGAATTGTCGCTGGCGAAACGACTTTGGCGCGAGCGGCAATAGTCAAATATTCTGCGTCGCATCGCGCGTGTCGCATTGACAATTCCGGCCCTTCGCTGCTACATAATCGCTCTTTGTGTGAAGAAAGGGACGGTATGGATTCGAGTGCGTTGATCTTGCTGGCGCCGGGCGCTATTCTCGCCATCGCCTTCCACGAGGCAATGCACGGGTATGCCGCCGACAAGCTGGGCGATCCGACCGCGCGAATTCAGGGCCGGTTGACGCTCAATCCGTTCAAACACATCGACTTGTTCGGCACGATCCTCGTCCCCGCGCTGCTGTATTACACCGGCGGGTTCCTATTCGGCTGGGCCAAGCCGGTGCCNNCGCTCGTGGCGGCGGCCGGTCCGGGCGCGAATCTGGTGCTGGCGCTCATCGCCTCGGGCGTCTTGTACGCCTTGACGCCGTTGATGCACGCGTCGCTCGACGAACGCGTGATGGCGACGGTGGTGAAGCCGCTGGTCATCATTTTCTTGTTGATGGTGCAGTTCAACGTCATGCTGATGTTCTTCAACTTGATTCCGATCCCGCCGCTGGACGGCGGCCGGATTCTCGTCGGCGTTTTGCCTTTTCGCGCGGCGACGCGAGTGGCAGCGATCGAGCCGTTCGGCTTTTTCATTCTGATCGGCCTGCTGATTCTGAACCGGAGCGTGCCGATCTTGTCCGCGACCATTTTTCCGGCCGCGCAGTTTCTCACCGCCTGGCTGTTGCCGGGTTACGTCCCGCTGTTTTTGGCGGGCTATATCCCGGAAGGAAGTTGAGCCGATGCCGCGGATTCTCTCGGGTATGCGCCCCACCGGCCAAATGCACCTGGGCCACTTGCACGGCGCGCTGAAGAACTGGATTCGCCTCACGGCGGAATACGAATGCTTTTACTTCAGCGCCGATTGGCACGCGCNNTGCACGCTGTTCGTGCAGAGCCAGGTCAAGGAGCACGCCGAGCTCTATTTGATTCTCGGCATGTTCACGCCCCTGCCCTGGGCGCTCAAGTGCCCGTCGTTCAAGGAGCAGCAGGAGCAAGTGACCGATCGCGACCTCAACACGATCGGCTTCCTCGGCTATCCGATTCTGCAGGCGGCCGATATTCTCATCTATCGCGCGGCCGGCGTGCCGGTGGGCGTCGATCAGGCCGCGCACGTCGAGCTGGCGCGCGACATCGCCCGCCGCGTGAACAATTTCCTCGGCGATATTTTCCCGGAGCCGAAAGAGCTGCTGACGCCGGCGCCCAAAATCCCGGGGACCGACGGCCGCAAAATGTCGAAGAGCTACGGCAATGCGATTCTGTTGATCGACCCGCCGGATGTGGTCACCAAGAAACTTCGCCCGATGGTCACCGATCCGGCGCGCAAACGCCGGCGCGACCCGGGCAATCCGGACATCTGCCCGGTGTTCGATCTGCACAAAGTCTATTCGAGCGAAGAGACCAAGGCGTGGTCGCGGCACGGCTGCACCACCGCGGAAATCGGCTGCCTCGACTGCAAGCAGCCGCTGATCGACGCGGTCAACGCCGAACTGGCGCCGATCCAAACCCGCCGCCGCGAACTGGAGCAAACGCCGTCGCTGGTCGACGAAATTCTGGCCGCCGGCAACGAGCACGCCCGCCGCGTCGCCGGCGAGACGATGGCCCTCGTGCGGCAAGCCGTGCACGTCGGATAGTCGCGATGAACGACGGCGAGCTGCAGATTCGACTCGATCTTTTCGAAGGCCCGCTCGATCTGTTGCTGCATCTGATTCGCGTGCACGAGTACGACATCTTCGACATTCCCATCGCCGACGTGACGCACCAATACAATTTGTATCTCGATCTGATGCGCGAGTTGAACTTGAACGTCGCCGCCGAGTACCTCGTCATGAGCGCGACGCTGATGCGCATCAAAAGCCGCCTGCTGCTGCCGCGGCTCGACGATGAAGACGAGGAAGAAGAAGACCCGCGCGCCGAATTGGTGCAGCAGTTGCTCGAATACCAGAAGTTCCGCGAAGCGGCGTTGGAGATCAGCGAGCGTCCGATTCTCGGCCGCGACGTGTTCGCGCGCAAGTTCGAAAGCCCCGATTTGCGCGACGCCGCGCACGACGGCCAATACCTCGAGGTGGATATCTATCAACTCATGGCCGCGCTGCGCGAGGTGA
The DNA here is from genome assembly GCA_003170555.1 of Deltaproteobacteria bacterium. Taxonomy (GTDB): domain Bacteria; phylum Lernaellota; class Lernaellaia; order Lernaellales; family Lernaellaceae; genus FEN-1099. The sequence continues at coordinate 15,862 of PMZC01000068.1, read as the reverse complement.
TCAAAAACCTGCCGGCCGACGCGGTGCACCAAATCACCACCTCGCGCGTCAGCGTGCGCGAGCGCATGACGCAGATGCTCGATCTGTTGCGCGGCCGCACCAGCATGTTGTTCGCGGAGCTGTTCGCCGCCGACGTGGATCGCGCGGCGGTGATCATCAGCTTTCTGGCGCTCCTCGAACTGATCCGACAGAAGATGATCAAGATTACGCAAATCGACCGCTTCGGTCCGATTCGCATTACGCCGCTCATCACCCAACCCACGGAGGCCGGCGATGCCTCTTGATACCAGCCGCCTGCGCTCGATTCTGGAAAGCCTGATTTTCGTTTCCGAACAGCCGGTCAGCTTCCGCAAGCTGCGCACGATCCTCGAGGGCGTGCCGCCGAAGGAGCTGAAGCAGGCGCTCGACGAACTCGTCGAGGAGTACCGCCGCACCGAGCACGGCATCACGATCGAGCCGGTGGCCGAGGGCTACCAGATGCGCACCCGCCCGGAGAACCAGGAATGGGTGAAGATGCTCGTGCAATTCAAGCCGGTGCGCCTGTCGAAGGCCGCGATGGAAACGCAGGCGATCATCGCCTATCGCCAGCCGATCACGAAAACGGAAATCGAAAGCATTCGCGGGGTCGATTGCTCCAGCGCGCTCGCCAGCTTGTTCGAACTCAGTTTGATCAAGATTCTCGGGCGCAAGGAAATTCCCGGCCGGCCGTTCATCTACGGCACCACGCCGGAGTTTTTGGAAATCTTCAATCTCAAAAGCCTCGACGATCTGCCGAGTCTGCGTGAAATCGAAGATCTCGATCCGGCCGAGGTGGAGCACTTCGCGCGCACGCTGGCGGAATCCGGCGAGGTGGAAACGACGGATGCCGAGCCGGGCGCGCAAGCCATCGCCGCCGAGCCCGAGCCGGCGCCGGACGAGAACGAACCAGCCGGCGATGACTGATCCGCAGCCGATGAAGTTGAACTTGTACCTGGCGCGCGCCGGGCGCGGCAGCCGACGCGAAACGACCAAGATCGTCGCCGCCGGCCGCGTGACCGTGAACGGCCAGGTCGAAACCAATCCGCTCGTCGAGGTTTGGCCGGGTAAGACGCACGTCAAAGTCGACGGCAAGCTGATCACGCGTTTGTGGACGTCGGTCTATCTCGTGATGAACAAGCCGGCGGGCACGATCACCGCGACGAATGACGATCGCGACCGGCCGACGGTGTATGACCTGCTCGGTCGTTTTCGTCAGGTCGTGCAATCGGTCGGGCGGTTGGACTGGGACACCGAAGGCGTGTTGCTGTTCACCAACGACGGCGACCTCGCCCACGCCCTCACTGATCCGGCGTCCAAGGCGCCGAAGACGTATCGCGTCAAGGTGAAGGGCCGGCCGGACCGCAAGGCGCTGATGCAACTGCGCGTCGGCGTGGACATCGGCGGCTATGTCACCGCGCCGGCGGCGGTGCGCGTGCTGCAGAAGATGGAAGCCAATACGTGGTTGGAAATCACGGTGGCGGAAGGCAAGTACCGCCAGATCAAGCGCATGACCGAGGCGGTGGGCCATCCGGTATTGCGCCTGGTGCGCGAGGCCTTCGGGTCGATTCGGGCCGACGGCGTCGCGTTGGGGCGCTTCCGTCATCTGAACGACCAGGAAATCCGTGAACTGCGCGCCCTGGTGACGCATGACTAAACGGGCGTACATTTACGCGCCGTTGTTGCTGGCGCTGCTCTTGGCGTTGACGTCGTGTCACACGCCGGCGCCGTCCAACCCGTTGCCGAATCTCGAGGCGAAGTTCGAGCTGCCGAACCTGAGCGGGCAACTGGCGATGTTCACGCTCGTGCGGCAGGCGTTGTCGCTGTACCCCGATATGCGGCGAATTCTCAAGCTCCCCAAGGACCCCGACATCCCGAACATTTGCGACCGGCCGATTATCGTGTCCATCTTTCACGAGAACGGTCCGCCGCTGTGGGGCGTCAGCTCGCAGGGCTGCCTGCACGAGTCCATTCTGCGGGCCGTGTTCCAGATCACGCAGGATCCCAACTTCCGGAAGTATTATCTGCTGAATCTCGACAAGGTCGCGGTGCGTTTCGATATCGTGATCACCCGGCAGCGGCTGGAGGTCACGCGAAAAAACATCAGCAAGGTCGTGGTCGAGCCGGGCGTGAACGGGTTGATTCTGCAGAACGGCGACAAGCTGACCTATCAACCGCCGTTCGCGTTCAACGCCTACTCCTGGGAGCGCGAATGGAGCGGCTCCCCGCGCGTCGCGCGCGTGAAGGCGCAACTGCAATATCTGGCGCAGGCGGCGGACATCGGCAAAAACAACTGGGACAACTACCCGATCTATCGTTTCCGCACGGCCGCGCTGTTGCAGCACCGCCCCGACTTTTTACCTCTGCCGTTGTTTCGCGACTCGCCGATCATCAACCGTTTCGGCTCGCGGGAGATTGGCCGCGCGGCGGTCGACGCGGGGCGCTATCTGAACAAGACCTTCAACCGGACGAACCAACGCTTCCGCTACAAGTTCAATCCGATCACGCTCGAGAAAAACGGCTACTTCGATTACAACACCGTGCGCCATGCCGGCACGATCTACTCGCTGATGCGCCTGTACAAGGCGAGCCGGCGGGATGAATTTATTCCGCTGATTCAAGACTCGATGGAGTTTTTGCTGCGGCATACCCAGGCGCCGCTGCTGGAACCCGATCTGCTGTGCGTCGAACGCAACTACCTTGCGCAACTCGGCTCGTCCGCGCTGATGCTGACCGCCCTCTGCGAATTGCCGGACATGCTGCTCGCCCGCATCGGCATCCAGCGCATCAATCGGCTGGCCCGTTTTCTGGTGGAGATGCAGGAGGACGACGGCCGGTTCTACGACTTCTATTGGGAACGCTTGATCGGTTATATGCCGCGGAAAAGCGAACAATACTTTGCGGGCGAAGCGCTGTTGGCGTTGGTTCGCTATTACGCCGTCAATCCGAATGTGGAATGGCTGGCGGCCGCGCGACTGGCCGCGCAACGGCAGATTTTGGATTTTGAGGAAACCGGCCAGCCGGACAATTGGACGATTCAGGGCTTAGCCGAGTTGTTCGAGGCGGACCCCGACCCGCATTACGCCGACCAATGTTTCGCCATGGCGGACAAGCTGTTGAAAGAGCAATGGGGCAATCCGGCGATGGGCCGCGCGGCGCCCTCCCCCGACTACGTCGGCGGCTTCAGCGGCAGCACGCCGCCGCGCCTGGCGACAGCCGCGAGCCGCGTTGAGGCGCTGCTGGCCGCCCATCGCCTCGCGTTTCAATTGAACCGCGATCCGCAAACGTACGCCGACGCGATCATGTCGGCCACGCGTTTCATCCTGCAGAATCAGTATCGCCGCGATAACGACTATTACATCCATCTGCCCGATGAAGTGCGCGGCGGTTTCCGCGCCGGGTTGGTGGATCCGATGATTCAAATGGACAGCTGCGAGCACGCGATCATCGCCCTCGCCGGCGCGTATGACATTGCCTACATGCGCGAGACCGGCGAAGTGCCCACCGAGTTGCGTTCCGAAGGCACCCGCGAGTTGCAGGATGAGCTCGAGCCCGGCGCGCCGACGGAGACACAAGCTCCGCGCCAAACACCGACGCCGAAGAAACCTTAGTTCAGGTAGCCCCCGCCTTTCAGTTCCTGGGCGATCGCCCGCGCCAACACTTCGTAACCTTCCGCGGTCGGATGACAATGATCGGGAAAGAACAACCCGCGTGTGTCCGGCGCGAGGCGCATGAACGCTTCGTTGACGGCGATCCGCGGCAGTGAGCGGTCCAAGCCGAATCCCGGCAGCCGTAAGTCAGGCGCGCCTTCCATCAATGGGTGGAAGAACACCGCGCGCGCGCCGGCGGAACGCGCCAGCCGGTCAATCTCCGCCAGGTTGGCCGCCGTCTCTTGCGGCGAGCAGCGACCGACCCGACGTTCGCCGCCGACGACCGAAGCCGGGCGGAAAAACAACGCCGCGGCCAGGCGCGTGATGTTGCGCCGCCAGACCCAATTGCGANNTTCGCTGTCCGGCATCTGCATCGCATCCCACAGATCGTTTCGCCCGAAGCTGACGATCACCAAATCGGGTTTCAGCCGCATCAGATCGCGCCGGAAACAGCGCACGCCTTGCAGACTGCTGTAGCCGGGCACGCCCGCGTTGAGCACCTCGGCATGTCCCAGCAATGCGGCCAAGCGCGCCGGATAACTTTGTTCGCCGCGCACCTTGAAGCCGAAGGTCACGGAGTCGCCCAGGCAGATCGCGCGAAACGCGCCGGCCGGTTTATCGACGGTCGTCGCCGCGCCGCGCAGGCCGAGGGCGTTGATCGCGAGGCCCTCGTTTTCGATGTGCGCGAGCGGCCGCAAGCGCCAAAACAGCAGCGGGTCGGAAACGAAAAGTTTGGTATAGGCCAACGGGTTGTTGGCGAAGAGTCGGAGGTCGTCGAAAGTCCGCTTCATCCGCGACGTGGCGAAACCGGCCGCCGCATCCATCAAGAACAGAAGGACCACGAGCGCAAACGCGACATAGAGGAGCTTCCGGTGGCGTACACGCAAGCGCATGGTCCGGTGAATATACCGTTTGTGGGCATGGCCGCAAGGACGATATGATACGTCGATGAATAAGAGTAGAGCCATTTGCCGCGGTTTTGCTTTTATTCTGCTTGTTTTGCCGTTCATTGCGGCGGCCGGTTGCTCTTCGGCGACGATGGTCGAGCTCGACTTCCACGACCGAATCGCGACCTTCTCCGGCAAGACGTATTCCGGCGGATCGTGGCGCGCGGTCGTACGCGGCGTCACCACCCAACTGCCGCCCGGATCGTCACTTGATTGGGATGTCGAATATGCCGCCGTCGGCGACGACTACTCGCGCGTGGCGCATTCGTTGGAACGCGTCAGCGTCGCGCTGGCCGCCCGGCGCATGAACGACGCCGACGGCCGCTATAAAGACCAGGACGGCGCCTATGCTTCGACCTATCTCACGCCGAGCGGCTTGCCCGTGGAAGGCTTTCAATACTTGATCGCCAACTCGCAAATCGGCGGCCCGTACCGCACGCCCTTGGACTACTATCAGGAAATCCCGCGCGAACAGATTCGGCTCTCGCGCAACGGCCTGTCCTTTCACCTTCCCGTCCACGCTACGCTCGCCAAAGATTTTCCGCCCGGCCTCTACCGCATCGAAGTCGATTTTTTCGCCACGGTCGATGGTCTTCGCGTCCGACTGCCGGTGTTGCCGCAGTTCCTGGATTCGTTCAACGGCTGCAACACCGATTACCAATATGCCTACTTCGCCAAGCTGCTTTTGCCGCCGATGAAAATCGGGACGATGCGACAGCCCCGCGTGATCTGGACGCTGTTCAGCCTCTACGCCAACCAGGGCAATCGCGGCGCCGTAGCGCGGGAAGACGCGGCGCACTTCGCCATGACCAGTCGCGTCAGACTGCCGACGCGCTATGTTCTGCCGTGTCAGCCCGATCGCGAAAAATGCGAGTTTCCGATTGCTCCCGACCTGCCGACGTTGGAACGCGGCTACTACTTCATCACCAAGCAGTATCCTTATCGAATGCTGGAGCCGGATTACCAACGCAGCACGTACCAGGTCGAAATCTTGAAACCCGATGGCGGGCGAGTCCGGCTGGGTTCGTTTGTCGTCCCGCGGTCGCATTCGATGTTCGACCGCGCGCCCACCTATCGGTTCGACCAGTTCGGTCGGTACGAAATCACCATGACCGGCGTGATGCTCGATCGCTTCGGCAATCGCTTCGCGGCCGGCGGGACCTACGATGTCTGGGTGGCCTATCCGTTGACCTTCGCCACCGGCGTCAAACCCGGTACGCCCCTGCACGTCGGCGAGGTTTACCCGCCCGCGGCGACGATCAATCCTCCGCTGCCGGCCGAGGTGGAAGCCGACGTCAAGTTTTTTCCGGCGACGCATCCGCGCGACGTGCTGACCGCGCACTATTCCGGTCGCGCCCAACGCTTCGGTTATTACTTCCCGTCGGACGCGCAGCCGACGCTGCGCTTTCCGGAGCCGGGCGAGTACCTGTTCGAGATCACCGCCTTCTATCGTGATCCGGGCGGCCGTGTTTTCATGGGCGACCTGAAGAACGCCTCGGTAGTCCTTCCTGCTGAACCGAACTTGACCGTCGTCGGAGTGCCTGACGATATCCCCGATTTGCGCTGGGAAGTGAGCCCTTCACTCGACGGCAGTATGAGCTACAACCAAAACAATCTGCACTTTCCCAGGCAATCCGGACACATGATTTATTTGCCCGGCAACGCCAGCCCCAATCAACTCATTCACCCGGTGATGTTCGTTCACGAGCCGACCGGTCGCTTGCACGCCTTTTTACAGCAGCGTTTTCCCAAGGCGCTGCTGGCGTTGAGCCGCGATCGTTCCCGAGCCGGCGCGTTCGGTTCGCGCTTCAACCTTTTTCCGGCTTGCCAGGAGCAAATCCGCCGTTACGCGCGCGGCGGCGACGAAGCAGCGGATTTGCCGCTGGTCAGCGCAACCAGCCTGGGGTATTCGCCCTACGAATACCCGGAATTGGTCACGCAGCGGGGCTACTACTACATCGCCACGTCGCGCCCGGGTTTTCCGGTATTCTTCACCATCTCCGATTCCACCAGCCTGGACATCTACTGGTCCAACGCCTTCGGCGACTACGCCGGAACGGTCGGCGCGGCCAAACGGGGCGATCAGCCGGGCGACGTCACCTGGTCGCTGGTCTCCGCCTTTTTTGCCGATCAACAAAGCGGCGCCGCGTATTCCGGCGTGTATTCCGTCGGCGGTTCGACGCTGTTGCGCGGCGAGACGTGTCCGTACACGACGCCGCCGTTCACCCGTCCCGTAGCCGCCATCAACGGCGAAGAGATGTACATCTACGCCGGCGTCGGACCTGCTCCGGGAGCGATGTACGAAACCGGCGCGGTCAAAGGCGTGGGTTCGGTCGTCGTCCCGATGGCCGCGCACAATGTGGAGATCATCGTCCGCCGGCCCGACGGTTCGACCTTCGAATGTCGCGGTCGCGCCGACTCCGTCGGCAACTTCACCTGCCCGGCCGGTCCGTTGGTTCTCGACCAGCCCGGCGTCTACCGCGTCTACTCTCGTTTTGAAGAAAATGGCCGCGTCGGCACGTGCCCTGGCGCACCGGGCGGTTCTTACCAAATCTATGCCGTCGATCGGGATAGTCCCTATCGCGTACTCTTCGCGGACGACCTGCCGCGCCGCTTGAAGGACCAAGACAAACTGCCGGTGTCGGGGTCGGTCAATCCGGCGATCAAGCAAGGCGCGGTCTATTATTCGGTAGTCGCTCCCGGCATGTTGTTGGATGAAGGGCGTCGTCCGCTGACCGATGGACGCTTTTCCTTCGACTTGTTCCCCGCCGAGTTCAGTGCGCAGTTTACCAATCTGCAAGATCAACCTGACCTGCCGAATCGTGAACCGTTAGGGCTTCGCCCCGCTCACTGGCCGCGGTTTCTGAGGACGTTGTTTCGCGGAGAGCGCGACCGCCGCTTGACCGACACCATTGAAGTCGCGGTCTTTGTCGAAGGCCGCGACGCCGACGGCCGGCCGGCCACGGCGGGCGCGAAATTCATTCTCCGCGGCGACGAAGTGGTGGTCCCGCCGATGTTTCTCGCGCGTCGAGGAGGACGCCGCCCATGACCCGCCGACGCCGTGTGTTCCTGACGTTCCTGTTCTTCGCCGCCGGCGCGTTGCTCTACGAATTGTTGTGGCTGCTGATCGGTTCTTACACGCTTCGCGCGCTGGGTTACCATTTCTGGCTGCTGGCTTCGCCGGAAGACTTGTTGAACAGCGTACGCATCGCGATCGCCCGCATTTTCCTTGGCGCGGTCGCTCCATTTTTGTTCGGGGTCGTTTGCGCCGGTTGGGGAAATCGGTGGTTGAGACGGCGTAACCCGCAACAGAAGTAATTGTCTGAAGGCAAAGCGATTAGGGAATGGGGTTGCCGGTCTCGCAAATCCGTTTCGCGTAGTTCGCCAGCAACGACGCCTCGCCGTCCGTAAACAAGACCGGCGACTTTTCGCGCATCCGCTTGACCAGTCCGGCCGGGTCGCTTCGCCACGCCGCTTCACGGCACATCGTGCGACGAATGAATCGCGTCGTATGGCACGCGCCGCACGCTCGCTGGTAGAGCAGATGATCGCGCGGCGAGAAACCGTGCTCATTCGCCGCGGGCCTGGCCAGCGTCTGGGCGACGTACGCGGCGATCTCATCCCCCTCCCACACTTGAATGGCGTAGTTTTTCTGCCGCGTATGCTCGCGGATCAACAACGTCAGCGTTTCTCGATCCAACCGCAGGAACGGCGCCAGCCACGATCGCTGATGACAACGCGCGCAACGATACCGGTAAAGCGTTTCCCCGTCGGCCGAACGACGCCGAATCAATAACTCCGCAATGCGTTCTCGTTCCACCTTGGTTGTTTTCGTCGGCTCGCCATCCGGCAACCTGCGGGCGACCGTGGCGCGCCACTCCGCGGGCGATTTGGCGTAATTCTGCGGTCGCTCGATTTCGTGACACACACTGCATTTCCTTTTGAACAAAGCGTAGTCCGCAGCGCCCTTCCAGGAGACAACCTCGTAACCGAACACGGCCAGCTCGCCGACGATCAGCGCGATCGCCGCGATGGTCAGCGGCGCCAGCAAAATCAGGCAGCATCCTCGAACATGTCGCATGGGTGTTTTCTATCACAGGAAGCGAGGCAGGGCGAGATTCTCGCGGGGAAGATGATTCGTCGTTTTGCTCGGAAAATGGAAATCCAAAATCCGGGATTCCCGTGCCGCGAGCCCGCAACGCGGGCGGCAGTTCGGCAGCCAGACGCGTCAGCGCCCGGATCAGGCCTAAGAATCATGAAGAGTGGAAACCGCGAATCGACGCGAATGAACGCGAATCCAGACCGATTAGCGTTTATTCGCGCAAATTCGCGGTTGAGAAATTTTCCCACTCATGGCTCGACGTGAGGCCGCGGCGAACGCGCCGCTCAGAAGATGGAAACCCACAATCCGGGATTTCCGTGCGGCCAGCCCGGGCAGGCGACTTATCGAACGAGAAACATCTGCCGCCCCGTTCCGGGGCTCGTCGTCGGCGACGCTCCGGTTCCAGGGACTCACGTCCCTGGCTACCGAACTGTCGCCCACCGGGTGGGCTTAGACGCGACGGATTTTCATCCGTCGGGGTGAACCGAAAGTTCGTGCTCAACTGCGGCAATGAAATAGGCCACCTGACGCGAAACGCCAAGTGGCCTCTGTCTTTGTCGGGGCGGCAGGATTTGAACCTGTGACCCCCTGAACCCCATTCAGGTGCGCTACCAGACTGCGCCACGCCCCGAAAAAAATCGTCGCCTGGAACGACGGGCTCCAGGCGGGTCACGTTATATCCGATTCAGAGTTGTGATTCAACTACGTTCTTGATCTCGAGCAGGTCTTTCTTGATCTTGCGCAAGATCTCCTGGAATTCCTGTTCGGTGAAGCTCATCGCGAGCTGCTGGTTCTTCGCGCCCTTGACGCGGCTGCGCTCCATCAGAATTTTCTTGGCGCCGGCGATGGTGAACTTCTCGTCGTAGAGCAAGCGCTTGATTTCGAGAATCATCTCGACTTCCTTGCGCTTGTACAGACGCTGGTTCGAGCGGGTCTTGGAAGGCTTGACGATGTTGAACTCGGTTTCCCAATAGCGCAGGACGTACGGCTTGATCCCGGTCAGTTCACTGACCTCGCCGATCTTGAAGTACAGCTTATTGGGAATTTGGCCCGGGTCGCTGATCGTCATCAACTAGCCCACCTTCGGCGGTCAGGCCGATCAGACACTCTTGAGTTGATTGCGCAGCACCTGGCTCGGTTTGAACGTCAGAACCCGGCGAGCGGAGATTTCGATTTCTTCGCCGGTCTGCGGATTCCGGCCGATGCGTGAACGCTTCTCACGCACCACGAAATTGCCGAAACCGGAAATCTTGATCTTCTCGCCTTTTTCCAGCGTGTCCTTGATCAGGTCAAACACCAGTTCGACGATGCGCGCGGATTCTTTTTTGGAAAACCCCACTCTTTCGTAAATGGCATTGACAAGATCTGCCTTAGTCATGGACGTAATTCCTCCTGGCAAGACGCCTGACACTTGTACCAAATAATCAAACGCGAATCAATCCTTTTTATTGCGAATCAACCGCTTGGCTGAATTCATTCAACTACTATCTCAAGGTTGCGCCGAAAGACGTCTGTAATACGGTGAGTATCTGCTTGGTCATTCGGTCTGCATCCTCATCGGCCAGACTCTTAGCTATGTCACGATATTGTATTGAAAAAGCTACGCTTTTCTTCCCCTCGGGTACGCCCTTGCCCGTATACACATCAAAAAGTTTTACTTCAGCGATACGCCTTGGATTGGTATTGTGAATGGCTTTCTGCATTTCGTCAACGGGGGTGTCCAGGTCGGTCACGAGCGCCAAATCGCGCAAGATCGGCGGGAACTTGCTCACGGGTTTATACGTCGGAATCGGCACATGAATTTCGAGCAACGCCTGTAGATCGAGCTCACCGGCGAACACGGCGCCTTTGATGTCGAACGCTTCAAGCACCTCGGCGCTCAGCTTGCCGAACCGGCCCAGATTGCGTCCGCCCGCCACGATCTCAGCGCACATACCTGGCAAGTACGGCCCCGCATCATCCGGCCGCTTCCACGCCACGTTCGTGATGCCCAGCGGCGTGAGTACGCCTTCGATGGCGCCTTTGAGATCGTAGAAGTCGACTTCGCTCTGATCCTGGTTCCACGACACATCGTGGCGCGTTCCCGCCAACAGCAGGCCCAGGCGATGGACTTCGTCAGGCTGCTCGCTGCCGCCTTTCGGCAGGTACACCCGGCGGGCTTCGAAGATTTTGATATTCTGGTTGAAGTGCGCGCGATTGTGCGCCAGCGCTTTGAGCAGACTGGGTAGCAGGCTCGTACGCAGCACGGACAGATCTTCCGACAACGGATTGACCAGGCGCAGTCCCGCCGGCGCGTGCACGGCCGCCAGCAATTTCGGATCGACGAAGGAGATCGTGTTGAGTTCCGTCAGGCCCATGCCGACCAACAGCCGCCGCAACTCGCGCAGAAATCCGCGCAACGGCCATTCGCGGCCTTCGGCGTCGACGCCCTGGTGCAGCGTGTCGGGCACGTTGTCGAAACCGACGAGGCGCGCTACCTCTTCGGTGATATCCGCCTCGCGCGTCAGATCGACGCGAAACGCCGGCACGTCGACCAGCAGGCGGCCGTTCTTCTCCGTGACGCCGAGCTCGAGCGCGCGCAGAATGTCAGCCATCTCCTGGTTCGACAAATTAATGCCGATCAGCCCGTTCACTTTTTCGGGCCGCGTTTCAATCACCACCGGCTGACGCCGCAGCGGATATTCGTCGATGTAGCCCGGCGTCACTTTGCCGCCGGCGAATTCTTCCATCAGCCGCGCCGCGCGATGCAGGCCGAATTGCACGGCCTCGACGTCGATGCCGCGCTCGAAACGATAACTCGACTCGGAAGACACGCCGACGCGTTTGGTCGAACGGCGGATGCCGGTCGGTTCGAAATACGCCGACTCGATGAACACGTCGGTCGTCTGATCGGTGACCAGGCTGTTCAGGCCGCCCATGATGCCGGCCAGCGCGACCGGCTTTTCGGCGTCGCAAATGAGCAGGTCGTCGGTGGTCAAGCGGCGCGCCTGTTCATCGAGCGTCGTGATCGTCTCCCCTTCCCGCGCACGACGCACGATGACCTGGTGGCCGGCGAGGAAGCTGTAATCGAACGCGTGCAGCGGCTGGCTGTATTCGAGCAGCACGTAGTTGGTGATGTCGACCACATTGTTGATCGCGCGCACGCCCGCCGCTTCGAGGCGCTGCGTCATCCATTCCGGCGACGGGCCGATCTTCACGCCGCGCACCAGGATGCCGGTGTACCGCGGGCATTTGTCCGGGTCGAGAATCGTCACCTTGATCAGCCGGTCGATTTCGCCGCCGACCGGTTCGAGTTTCATTTCCGGCCGCCGCAACGGCGTGCGGGCGAGCGCGGCGACTTCGCGGGCGATGCCGATCGCGCACAGGCAGTCGGGGCGATTGGCGGTGACCGCGATTTCGTAGACGTGGTCATCGAGCCCAAGCAGGTCAGCCGGCGAGACGCCGAGCGGCGTACCCGGCGGGAAGCACCACAGGCCGCTGTGGTCTTGCCCGTAGCCCAACTCGCGGCGCGAACACAACATGCCGTAGCTTTCGACGCCGCGCAGTTTCGTCTTTTTGACTTTGCCTTCCGGCAACTTTGCGCCGATCTTCGCCAGCGGCGCGATGCGACCCGCCTCGGTGTTCGGCGCCCCGCACACCACCGAGTATCGTTCGGCGCCATCAAAGACGAGGCAGACGGTGAGCTTGTCGGCATCCGGGTGGCGTTCGACTTTCTCGATCAGCGCGGTCACCACGCCGGTGTACGCCGGCCCGATTTTCTCCAGCGCCTCGACTTCGTGGCCGGCGAGCGTGAGCTTCTCGGCCAACTGGGCCGGGGTCCAGTCGAAGGTCGCGTATTCTTTGAGCCAGCGATAGGTAACGCGCATCGGTCCCTCTAGAACTGCCGGAGGAAACGCAAATCGCCTTCGAAAAACAGGCGGATGTCGTCGACTTTGTAGCGGAACAGCGCCACGCGTTCGATGCCGATGCCGAACGCCCAGCCGGTGACCTCTTCCGGGTCGTAGCCGACCGCGGTGAACACGGCGGGATCGACCATGCCCGAGCCGAGCAGTTCTTTCCAGCCCGTGCCCTTGCACAACGGACATACTGCGTGATCCAACTCGCCCGAGCCGTGGCAGACGAAACAACTGATGTCGAGCTCCGCCGATGGTTCGGTGAACGGGAAGAAGCTGGGGCGCATCCGAATCTTCGTCTCCGGCCCGTAGAATTCGCGCACGAAATACTTCAGCACGCCCTTCAGATCGCCGAGGGTCACGTGCTTGTCCACCAGCAGGCCTTCCACCTGGCTGAACATCGGATAATGGGTGGCGTCAATCGCGTCGTTGCGGTAGGTCCATCCGGGAGCGAGCATCCGCACCGGCGGCTGGTGCCGCTGCATGACGCGCACCTGCACCGGGCTGGTGTGCGTACGCATGAGCAGGCCGTTCTCCAGAAAAAACGTATCCTGTGCATCGCGCGCCGGATGATCGGGCGGGAAATTGAGCGCGCCGAAGTTGTGCCAGTCGGTCTCCACCTCGGGGCCGTCTTCCCAGACGAATCCCATGCGCTCGAAGATCGAAACGATTTCATCCAGCGTTTCCGTCAACGGGTGCAGGCTGCCGCGCGGCGGTTTGCGTCCCGGCAGCGAAATGTCGACGCGTTCCGTCGCCGCCGAACGCGCGCGATCTTCGCCGATGATGCGCGCCTTGTTTTCGTCGAGGGCGGCTTCGATCTGCGCCTTCGCCTCGTTGACCAGCGCGCCGATGGCGGGGCGCTCCTCCGGCGGCACGTCCTGCATGGCGCGCAGCAGCCCGGTCAGGCTGCCCTTCTTGCCGAGCACGGCGACGCGCACCGCGTCCAGCGCCGTCAGATCAACGGCTTGGCTGAGCGCGGTGAGCGCCTCGTGACGAATTTGTGCGACGCGTTCGCGCATGGTTTACGCGTTTTTCACCTGGGCGACGATCTTGCCGAAGCCGTCCGGGTCGTGCACGGCCATGTCGGAAAGCACCTTGCGGTCGATGACCACGCCGGCTTCCTTCAGCCCGTGGATCAACCGCGAGTAGCTGATGCCGAGCGCGTTCGCCGCCGCGTTGATGCGGACGATCCACAGCCGCCGGAAGTCGCGTTTCTTGTTGCGGCGGTCGCGGTATTGGTAAAGCAGCGAGTGATTGACTGCTTCCTTCGCCGACTTGAACAGCTTGCTGCGACCGTACTTGAAGCCCCTGGCCTGCGACAACACCTTGCGATGACGCCGCCGAGTCTTAAATCCACCTTTGGCGCGTGGCATGGTTTTCCTCCTTCTCTACAGACCAAGCATCTTGCGAACGTTGGCGCGATCAGCCTTGTCGACTTCGTTGCTCTGGCGCATCTTGCGCTTCCGCTTGGTGGTTTTTTTCGTCAGGATGTGCTGCTTCATCGAGCGCGGCCGGCGGATCTTGCCGTTTCCCGTCACCTTGAAGCGCTTCGCCGCCGCACGGCTGGTTTTCATTTTTGGCATCGCAACGATCTCCTTTCGCTAAACGCCTTGCTCTCCGGTCGTCGGCCCGATCGGGCCTACTTCGACCGAACGCCGGGCGCAACCGGTTTCTACTTCTTCTTCGACGGGGTGAGGATCACGAACATGTTCCGTCCTTCCATCTTCAGCTCCTGCTCAACCGCCCCGATATCCGTCGTTTGCTCGGTGATGCGCACCAGTATGCGCTGGCCGAGTTCGGCGTGGACGACTTCGCGGCCGCGGAACATGATCGTCGCCTTGACCTTCAAGCCTTTGTCCAGGAATTCCCGGATGTGCTTCAGCTTGAACTGGAAATCGTGCTCGCCCGTCTTGGGCCGCATCTTGATTTCCTTGATCTGGATCACCGTCTGGTGCCGCTTGGACTCGTGGGCCTTCTTCTCTTGCATGAACTTGAAGCGGCCGTAGTCCATGATCTTGCACACCGGCGGCACGTTGTTCGGCGCGACCTCGACCAGGTCGAAGCCGCGTTCCGCCGCGGTGTCGAGCGCCTGTCGGGTGTCCAGCACCCCGAGCGATACTCCTTCTTCGTCAATGACCAACACTTGCCGGGCCAGAATCCGTTCGTTGATTCGTTGTTGTGGCGCGGCCGGACTTTTCCCTTTCATGCTGCTGCTGATGGCGATGGTCGATACCTCCTGTCGGAAACCGACCCCGTGCGCCCGTCGATCGGACATGTCCATCCACGGGTTGGGGATCGGAAGTTACTTGCTTAAACGCAAAGAGCGTTCAGGCCCAGCCAGACCCAAACGCCCTCACCCGCGAAGCCGTAAAAACTTCGCTCCGGGATCGGGGTGCGACCGATACGGTCGACTTGGGCCTGGCGGCCCCGCCTACGCGGCGAACCCTTGTCCACCTGCCCCGTGCTCACGGGGCTACTTTAGGCACGGTGGGAATTGAACCCACGGCCCCTACCGTGTCAGGGTAGTGCTCTAGCCCCTGAGCTACGTGCCTCTACCCACAAAGGGAACTGATGTTTACAATTCTTAGGCCGAAGCTGTCAAGGGCGTGGTGCAAATGACCGCGCCGCCGCCGCGGCTGCTTCCGCTTCGTGCGCGGCGTCAAACCAACGGATTTCCGAATCGGCGCCGAACCAGGTGCGCTGGCGTTTGGCGAATTGGCGAGTGGCGGACTGCGCGCGATCAATCGCTTCAGCGAGCGTGATCTTGCCGTCGAGGAACCGGTGTAGCTCCTTGTAGCCGATGGCGGCCTGGCTGGGCAGCGCGGGACCATAGCCCATCGCGCGGAGGCGCCGCACTTCCTCCAACCAACCCTGCGCCATCATGCGCTCGACGCGGCGCTCGCACACGGCGGCGAGTTCTTTGCGCGGCCGGTCGAGGCCGATTTTCAGCACGTCGTACGCGCTTTCCGCGAACGCGTGCTCGCGCTGCCACGCGCTGATCGGCTTGCCGGTCAGATCGAACACCTCCAGCGAACGCTCGAGGCGCACGTAGTCGGCGACGTGGACTTCGCGCGCGCGTTCGGGGTCGATTTCCTGCAGGCGGCGACGCAGACTGCCCGGCTCGGCCGCCTCTTGCTCTTTGTACTTCGCCCGCAACGCTTTGTCGGCGCGCGGCCCCTCGAACAGGCCCTTGGTCAGCGCTTTGATGTACAACCCGGTGCCGCCGGCGACGATGGGCAATCGCCCGCGCGCGAG
>PMZC01000402.1 GCA_003170555.1 Deltaproteobacteria bacterium | reverse complement strand
GTGGTCGGCGTGGCCGTGCTCGTCGTGTTGTGGTTCGCCTATGCGGATTCGTTGTTTCGCGTGTTGCGCTACGTGGGACCGACCACCACCAAGCGCGTGGCGTTGGTTTGCGTGACGCGCACCGTGACCCAGCCGATGGCCGACTACTTCATGAAAAACTCCGCGGCCGAATCGCCGGGCGCATACCAGGGAGGCGATACGCACCGCCTGCCGGAAATCGACGGCTGGTTGCAGAAGCAATACGAACGAATCACCGGCCGGGAAGTCAACATCGTCAAGCTCGACATGTACGGCCTGTACGAAATTTCCGGCGAAGTGCCGCGGCCGTCGCGCGCCACGGGCTTTTCCTGGGATGGCATTCAGGAGAACCGAGATTTCAAAAAGTTTTTTAAGAATCTGGCGGAGGTCAATCGCCTGGAGTTGAGCGCCTACGACTACATCTTGTTCGTCGAGTTGGTGGACAGCTCCGGCCTGCAGAGCGACTTCATGGAAAACCTCGGCCTGCTGCGCGACAACGTCGGCTACGTGAAAATGCCGGTGCACGGCGCCTACAGCAATGACTACTACATCGCGGCGGTCGCGCACTACCTGGCGCGCATGATGGGCGCCACGCCGCAGCTCGATGACCACGGCTATCCGCTTTTTCCCACCGGTTTCGCCGAACCGAATCTGCCGCAGCGCTACCCGCAGACGATGGCCGAGCTGATGGGCTGCTACATTCCGGTGGCCGCGTTTCAAGTGGAGCGCGTCGGCTCGCTGGATCAGGTGGTCATCGGTCCGCATACGGCGTACCAGCTTGGTTGGATCTCTCGCTCGGCGATGAAGAACGCGTACCTTTCGGCCAAGCCGTGAATCCTGGCTCGCCGGTCACGCTGACGGCCGGTTCGCTTCAGCTCGAAGGCCGCCGGCATCAGCCGCCGCAAAATCCCGTGGGCCTGTGCCTCGTCGCCCATCCGCACCCGCAATTCGGCGGCGATATGGACAACAACGTCGTACTCGCCGTCTGCCGAGCAGCCAACGCGCGGAACCTCGCGGCGGTGCGCTTCAACTTTCGCGGCGTCGGCGCGAGCCAGGGACGATCGGCAGGCGGCGAGGCGGAGATCGAGGATCTTCGCGGCGTGTTGGACGACCTGCACGAACGAAGCGAGACGCGCGACCTGCCCTTCGTGCTGGCCGGCTACAGCTTCGGCGCGTGGGCGGCGTGGCGCGCGGCGGCGCAAGCGCGGGGGCTGAGCGGGTTGATCCTGGTCAGTCCGCCGATGCGGCTGATGGCGTTTGATTTTTCGCTCAACCCCCGCTTGCTCGCGTTGTTCGTCGTGGGCGATCACGATGCGTTCTGCTCGCCGAATAAGCTCGCCCGTGCGCTGGAAAACGCCGGTCGCGCTGAAACTCCGCGCGTCGTGCGGGGCGCCGATCATTTTTGGCTGGGACACGAGACCGCGCTGGAGGCGATCGTCGGCGAGTTTTTCGTTCGGGGTTTGAGCGGCTGACTTATTTTTTCAGCTTGGCGGCGCGCTCGTTGCGGGCCATTCGCTCCTCGAGATCGTTGAACAGCCGTCCCCATTCGCTCATCGAGCGGACGACCATTTGTTCCACGTCTTTCACCTTGCGCAGCAAGTCCGCCGGCGCGCCGGTCGCGTCGCCGGTCGCATCCGACGGGCCGTGGGCCAGCTTCTGCTCCAACAATTCCAACCGCCGCGAAATTTCCTCCGGCTGTTTCGCCGCCGGAATTCGCTCGACCTTCAGATTGAGTTCGGCGATCACGCGGCCGATCGCGTCGATGCGTTCCTTCAACTCGCCGAATTCGGCGTGACCGTCACCGGCCGGCATCGGAGGCGCCGCGGCCGCCGCTTTCGCGGGCGTATCGTTCGAGCGAGCCAAACGGTCCTTCAGGCTTTCATTTTCAGCGACGATGGTCTGCAGGGTGGCTGTGACGGACGCCTTCCAATCACTGACGCTTTGGGCCAGTTCGCGAATCTGGTTAGACAACGGCGCGACAACGACCTCGGACGTCGGCGGACCTGGTAAACGCGATTTACTCTCTTCGAGCGTTGCAATCCGCGCGCCCAGCTCCTCGTCGCGCTGCGTCTTGGCGAACGAGATGTGCTCCAAGGTGCGCACCGCGGCTTCCAACTGATCCAGCCGGCGAAGGCCCTCGATCGCCGGCTGCAACTTCGCTTGCCACAGCGCGAGGTCGCGGTCGGTCGACCCGTCCCGCCGCCCGTCGCGCTGCTCCAGTTGGATCAATGACGCGGCGACCTTGTCGAGCCGCAGCGTGATGGCGTCCAACCGCCGGGCGTTTTCGTCAGGGGCGGCTTTGCGCTCGAATTCCTGCAGCGTCCGATCCAGGCGCGCCAGTCTCTCGCGGACCGCGACGAGTTCGTCATTTTCCGCCGCGGCCCGCGACGGCCGCAGCGGCTCGACGTCCGCCACCCTCGCTCGGTCGACGACCGCGGGGCTCGGCGCCGGCTCGACTCGCCGGTCGATCGTCTCCGACGCCGCTTTGCGCATGCCGGGCGTTTCGCCGCCGACCTCGGCCTTGGTCATGGCCGGCGGGGTCGACAACACGGTGCGTCGCACGTAGGCGCGCCGCCGCCAGCGACTCGGCGCGCTTCCGGCGTTGCGGTGGTTGCGCTTCACGAACACGATGGTCGCAGCGCCGCCGGCGATCAGCAGCGCGGCGACGATCAGCGAAATGCGTTCGTACGGCCAGTCGCTTTGATTCAAGACGTACTTGTCGTAGATCTGCTTGTCGTCCAACGCGCCCGGAAAGGTATGCGGATTGGTCGGATCAAATGGACGGCCGTGGAACCGTGCTTCCAACTCCTGCTTGTCCGAGAGGCCGTCGCCGTCGGTGTCGGCGCGGGCCGGGTCGACCATGACGCCGCGGGCGCGCAGGTCCATCTCTTGTTTGTCGGTCAGACCGTCCCCGTCGGTGTCTCGTTTGGTCGGATCGAGCATGATGCCGCGGCTGCGCGCGGCGACCTCTTCACCATCCGGGATGCCGTCGCCGTCGGTGTCGACCTTGTGCGGATCCGTGCCGTACAGATTGACTTCGTCCAGGTCGTAAAGCCCGTCGCCGTCGGAATCCGTGCGGTTCCCGCTGCACTCCGCGAGGCCGAAGATTCCGAGCATTGGGCCTTGCACCAACTTCACGTCACTGCGTTCGACGAAGACATTGAGGTTCCGTTCCATCGTCTCGCGGCAGCGGTTAATCTCGACATCGCTGAGCGAGCCGGTCTGCATCGTGACGCTGAGCAGCGCGCGCAACGCCGGCGCGCCGTTGGGACTTTGTAACACCTTGTTGAGCTGCACGACGTGCACCGGTCCGAGGTCGGACTCCGCCGGAAGCCGGTCCGCGCTGCGGTGGATTTGCTCGACCGTGTTCAAATCGAACGCGCCGCTCACCTGGGCGGCCGCCGAATAACTGGTTTGCAGCGCCTGTTGAAACTGCCGGATGTGCTCTTCGCGGCCGATGGCGTCGCCGGGAAACAGCGCTTCGCCGAGCCGGAGGGCGTAATCCGCGTTGAAGCGGCAATGGTCGGGGAAGATCAAAAACGCCGGGCGTCCGCCGTCGGCTGGTTCGACCGCGAGCAGCGACTGGCCGCGCGCTTCATAGTAATAGACGGTCGGCTTGGACGGTTGGCCATGCGTGAGCGAAACGACGCCCAGCACGAGCAAAGCCAACAATGCCACCCCGCGTTTAATCGGTTTTGCCATCGACGAGAAGAAACCCCGGTTGAGTCAACAGCCAAATAAATCCAATCGGCCCGCTTTGTCAACATTGCGTATTCATTTGTTGACAAGCTCCCCGGCGGTCTCTATCGTAGTTGTAGAAGTCACTTCACCTCGTGGAGGCCAAAATGAAACGGTATACGCTGCGCCCAGTAGCCCACTGCTCAGAGGGCTGCTGTACGTAGTCCCGGGCGCGACGTAAAACCGCCCCCGCCGTATTTTCGGCGGTTCGAAGAATGAGAAATCGAAGGCGAACCCGAATGCCCTTGGTGGCATTCGGGTTTGTCTTTTTTGCAAAATCGGTCGCGAATTGACATCGGCGCGGGGATACCCTATACAAGAACAAACGCAGTTCTTGTCCACCATTCACGTGAGGCGACCGATGTATACACGTAGACTGCTGACGGTGGTGTTGCTGATCTGCCTGTGCTCCGCAACGGCGATGGCCGCGAACGTCGTGGAAGAAAAAAAACCGGCAATCGGCGCGCACGTGCTCTATTCCTGGGTGCCTGGCGGCCTGCTGAATATTGGCTACGACCAGTATACCCACCTTTCTTCCCTGGCGTACGGCGTTTATGCGTCCTACGGCTTCGGCGCGTATGATCTCCAGTTCGAAGTCAACAACTGGAACATCATGATGGGCGCCGGCAACTGGACCAAATCGGGCGGCACGCTCGCCGACAAGAACTACCTCAAGCCGATGAACCTGGGCATGGTCGACTTCGACATGTCCGTGCTTTGGAAGTGGCGCGTTCACGAAGCCGTGGAGCCTTACGTGGGCCCGACCTTCGGCTTCGGCGCCTTTTATGGCAAGGTCAAGCAAGACTCGTATTACGACCACGGACCGCTCACCGGTCAGCGCCAGTTTGATTGGCAGACCAAACATCTTCCGCCGGTGATTCCGTTTGCCGGGTTGATGGGCGGTTGTCGCTTCTATCCAATGAAGAACCTCCGCCTTTCGGTGGACCTGGGCTTTATGGCCGGCCTCTTCGGCGGGGTGAGTATGGGCTATGCCTTCTGACGACAAGACGCTGAGTAAACAGTCGCTGCACACTTCGGCCAAGGAACAGTTTATCGATATTACGCCGCAGGTGGAGAAAGCCGTGCGCGAGATGGGCCTGACCAACGGGCTCGTCGTGGTCTACGCGCCGCACACCACGGCCGCGATCGCCATCAACGAGAATCACGACCCGACGGTGGCGCACGACATTCTGGTGACGCTCGATCACGCCGCGCCCCTCGACCGCGGCTTTCAGCATCTCGAAGGCAACTCCATCGCCCATGCCAAATCGGCCCTCGTCGGCTGCAGCCAGACGGTGATCGTGCAGGATGGCCAGTTGGTGATGGGAACCTGGCAGGGAATCTTCTTCTGCGAGTTTGACGGCCCGCGCCACCGCACGTTTTACGTCAAAGGTCTGACGACCGCCTAGCCGACCGAATCATTCATCAGCCAACGGATCGATGATCTCCGGCGTCCCTTGATCGTAGCGCGAACGCAGGAACGTACCCATCTGCTTGTGATGCGCCGCCACTAGCGGATTGCTCTCGTCGTCGAAGATCAGGTTGTGGTCGTCGGTGTCGAATTGATAGACCCCCGATCCTTCCTGCGGCGCCGTCACGACGGTCGCTCCGGGAATCGGCACGATCACCGGCTGTAGTTGCGGGAACCCGAACTGCGTGGCGAACTCCAGGCACGCGTCCGTGCCCAGCGTATTGTCGAACGCGATGAACTGATCTTCCATGAAGATATGCGGGCGCGGATCGGTCTCGCGCGGTTCGCGGTAGAACTGCGCCATCACCGTCGGGTCGACGCCGTCGATCGTGTGCAGCGCCATGATCAGCGCGGTCAGCACCGGATCGACCAGGTTGATGCCCAGTTCGCTGAGAATCGACTGCACCAGGTCGATGATCGGTCCGGAGTTGGGCGATTCCAACGCAATGGTCTTCCAATCCCCGGCGGCCGCGTCGACGGCCAGCGTGTCGATTTCGGGAATGAACGCCATCACCTCTCCGCTGAGAATCGAACCCCAGCTATGACTGGTGTAGAAGATCGAGTTGGTGTCCAGGTCGGGATGGCCGTCGCCGCTGGTCGCGTAAGGCACGAGGTCCAGGTCGGCCAGGTTGCGCACCAGGTGATACACCCACATCAGTTCGGCGATCGACTGTCGCTGCACGTCGCGCATCTTCATCGGATCAAAAACGTTGATCAGGCTCAGCGCATCCTCAATTTCGTTGCCGGTGCTGCGCGTGCCGCAGAATTCGAAATCGATGCCGATCACGGCGATGCCGTAGCGGCCGAGGAACTCGCCCATCGCGTCGACTTCCCACGTCGAGCTCATAATGCCGTGCCCGTGGATCGCCACCGGAAACGGCTGCGGGTAGTCGCCCGTCGTTTTCGGGATCGCCATGCGGAAGTGCACGTCATTGTTGTGCGTGGTGTACGGCACGCCGTTCTCGTCGTGGTTGAACCAACCGGAGTCGCGGTTGCGCCAATCGGGAATGGTGATCAGCCCGTCGACGATCACGTCGATCGACGATTCCGGCGCGGACTGGGTATAGGTTACGTCGTGCCACGTCGGCGGATTACTCGCCGCGCGCGCGACCAACTGATCGTGCACCGAGTCCATCTCGAACGTGACGTTCTGTGTGCTGTACTGCGCCGCGGTGAGCACGTGCTCCCGCGCGACGCCGGCCGCTTCCAGCGCGTCGAACATCGGTGCGTACATCTGGCGAAAGGGCTCGAGCAACGCGTAATACGGATGATTGATATCGGGTTCGGTCGCGCGAATGTACTCGAAATGATTGTCCGCCCGATAGCAGTCGCCGTCGCCGGCCAGCAGCGTGTCGACCACCGCGACGGTCACCGTGGTCGCTTCGGGCAGCGAGCGCACCGGCCGACACTCGATCGCATTGACCGAGTCGTTCCACGTGCAGTTGAGCGGCCACCGCTCGCCGTTGTGCGAGCTGTTCGCGTCGGTGATCAGCAAGACGACCGTGTCGCTCGTCGTCGGGTCGCCGCCGGTCGGCATCTGATCGCGAACCGGCGCCTCCGAGGCGGGAATCAGCATCGCGCTGGTCGAACCGAAGCCGTTCAACTGATCCATCGACTCGGCCAGCGTCGGCCACTGGGCGATCAGGCCGTCGTAAAACGTGGCGACATTGCCCGAGGTCATCCACAGGCGTCTGGTCGTGGGAGAGGAAGGATCGAAGTAGGTGAACAGATCGTTGGGGAACGGCACGTTGCGCGAACCGGGCACGAGACTGAAATAGAACAGCCCGTTGCACTGCGGCGCGACCGTGTCGTCGTCGACCACCGTGTCGTCATCGGCCGAGTCGTCGTCGACCGTGTCGTCATCGACCGGCGCCGCGTCATCGTCCGCCCCGCTCTGATGATCGTCATCCGACCCATTGTTCTGTGCGCCGCACGCCAACAGGAATAGCGCCGCGAGGATAGCCAAAAGAATTACGACCCGCTTGCCCAACATGTTTCGCTCCCGCGCTGCCTTTACGTCACGGCAGCATAGAGAAAAACGCGCGTCTTGTGCAATAGGCGCATCAGGACGACGTTTCGATTCTTGGTTTGGCCCACAGAGC
Source organism: Deltaproteobacteria bacterium (assembly GCA_003170555.1). Lineage (GTDB taxonomy): Bacteria > Lernaellota > Lernaellaia > Lernaellales > Lernaellaceae > FEN-1099. The sequence goes on along the minus strand of PMZC01000402.1, from coordinate 12,335 downwards.
CCAGCAACCGGTGAGATCGCCCGAGTTGTGCGGCTCGGTAAGCAACGTCAGCGTCACACGACGACCGCCGTTCGAAGAAAGGTCCACCGCCACCTCATGCCAGCGATCGTCCGCCGCGTTCTCCTTCGGATCGAGATATTGCGCGAAGCGTTCTTCGCCGTCGACCAGCACCCGGAACCAGGCGCCCTTCCCGCCCCACGAAAGACACAGCGGGTCGAACGCGATCGCGGTGCGCAGGCGCGCGCCGGCCGGCGCATCAATTCGCCAGGTCAGCCGGCTGCGCGGATGGGCAAACAGACAAAGCCGTTCGTCGCCGTCGATTTTCGCCAGATGCCGTTTCACCGGCTCAGCCGCGTTGTGCATTTCGATGTGCGCCGCCGGGAGTTGCGCCAACAGGTCATACACTCCCTGTGCTTCTTTCTCCGCTTTGATGCGCAACGTCTCGTCGCGGAATTCCCAGAACGCGCGCTCCAGCCGCTCCCGGCTGACGGTGGGCAGCAGCAGCACCGATTTCTCGAAATACGTCGGTCGCTGTTCATCGGTGATCAGCCCCTGCTCGCGGCAGCGGCGAAACAATTCGGTGCCGGGGTACGGATAGAAGAGCGAGCACTGCGCGCCGTTCGGGCGCAGCCGGCGATGCAACGCAAAGAGGTCTTGAATCGTATCTTCGGTTTCGCCGGGGAAGCCGACCATGTTGAACGTCCAGGTTTGCAGACCGATTTCGTCGCACCACGAAAACGCGCGCGCCAGGTCGTCGTTGCTCATGTGGCGGTTCAGCGCCTGCCGCCGCAATTGCTCGTTGCCCGCCTCGACGCCGGCCAGGACCATGTAACAACCGGCGTCTTTCAGCTCGCGCAAAATCTCGCGCGTGACCGTCTGCACGTGGATGTAAACCTTGAACGGAAATTGAAAGCGGCTTTGATAGAGCGCGCAAAAACGCCGCGTCCAATCGTGGTCCATCGTGAAGACATCGTCTTCGAAAAAGATTTTGCGAAACGGGATGCGCGCGGCCAGACGTTCGACCACGGCGATCAGTTTTTCCGGGCTGCACATGCGCACGAAGCGCCCGAGACCGCGGTAGCGTTCCCGCCGCGCGCTGTTCGCGCAGTAAGTGCACGAGAACGGGCACCCGCGCCCGCCCATGATCGCGACTTCCCACAATGAGTCGCGCAAGATGGCCGCGTGGTCCCACATCTCGCGATCGTCGATCGGCAGCGCGTCGAGGTCTTCGATGAGCGGTCGCATCGCGTTGCGTTCGATGGCGCCGTCGCCGTGACGCAGCCAAAGATTGCCGAGGCCCGCCGGCTCGCGCCCCGCCGCGCGCGCGCCGCACCATTCCACCATCGCTTCTTCGCCTTCGCCGACGCACAGCACATCGACGAAGTCGTTTCGCCACACGTCTTCCGGGTCGAGAATCGCGTGGATGCCGCCGAACACGCACGGCAGATCGGTCGCTTCCTTCACCCAACGCGCATAGCGCGGCGCGTCCACCCACTGGTGCGTGTTGATCGGGAAGAACACCGCGTCCGGTTTGGCGCGATTCAAGCGGGCGAGAAAATCTTCGCGCGACAGATACTCGCGCAGGTAAAGCAATTCGCTCGTGTGCCCGGCGCGGCGCAAGCAGGCGTCGATCTGGCCGACGCCGTGGTTGTAGTGAATGTAGTTGCCCGTGCCGACGTCGAGGTACACCCACCAAATCTTCATCAGCACTCCCGCACCAAATGCGGATGTCCCCACAGCGCCCACAGCGCCGTCAGGTCGCCCGCCTCGTCGGGTCGCGTGGACAGCACGAGCGTAGTTGACTCGGATACGTTGAACCGCGCCGATTCCTGCTGCCAGCCTTGGTCGGCCGCGTTGTGTTTCGGGTCGAGAAAACGGTCGAGGACGACTTCTCCGCGCACGTCAACGACGAAGCGAACGCCGCCGCCGCCCCAATTCAGGCAACGCGGATCGAGCGCCAGCGCCGTTTCCAGCCGATATGCGCCGGGTTCGAGATCGTAGACGATCTCGCTGCGCGGATGCGCGAACAAACAAAACCGTTCGTCATCGCCAAGGCGCACGCGAACCCGCGCCACCGGCTCCGCGCCTTGTTGCGCGACACGTTCCGCCGACCACGCGGCGACCAGATCGAGATCGCCCCGCCGATGCGCCTCCAACGCCAGTTCGAAGGCCCGCGCCTCGATCTGCGGCGCACGCGCACAGAAGTCCTCGTAAGCGCGGACGAGATCGTCATCCGGAAAGTCTCGCAACGTGATCGCCGGCGTGGCATGAAAGTACGTGTCGCGCTCGACGCCTTTGATCAACCCCTGCTCGCGGCACAGCGCGTGCAACTGCGTGCCCGGATACGGCTCGAACAAACTCACCTGCACTTCATCCGGCGCGACGCGCTCGCACAACTCCACGGTGGCGCGCAGCGCCGCGGGCGTCTCGCCTGGCGCGCCGACGATGTGAAACGCGCGCGTGCGAATACCCAGTTCGCGGCTCCAGCCGAAGAAATCTTCGATCTGCCGGTTCGTCATGCGGCGCCCGAGCACCTCGGCGCGAAAGCGTTCGTCGCCGTGCTCCACGCCGACGTTGGCCAGCGCGAGACCGGCGTCTCTCAACCGCCGCAGGTCGTCGCGGTCGACTTCGCCGATGCGCAGATAGCAGCGAAACGGCAGGCCGATCGCGCGCCGGTAGCCGTCGAGAAACTCATCGCGGAATTCGCGATTGAGCGTGAAGATATCGTCTTCAAAATAAAATGACTCGACCGGATAGCGCGAGCGCAGCAGCTCGATCTCGTCGAGCACCCGCCGCGCCGAACGCCAGCGCACCCAATGCGCGCCGTGGTACAACTCGCGCCAAGCCGAATTGCAGCAATAGGTGCACGGAAACGGGCAACCGCGGCCGACCAACACCGCGACCTCGCCCGCATTGACGCGGCAGATTTCGCGCATCGGGAAATGACGCCGATCGTAGATGGGCGACTGATCGAGATCGTCGATCAGCGGTCGAACTGGATTCGCGAAACCATCGCCACAGAGGTTCGCGATCTGTGCCGGGTCGATTCCGGCCGCGAGGTCGAGCAGCGCGCCCTCGCCTTCGCCGACGCACACCCAGTCGCACGCGCCGGACCGCCACACGTCGTCGGTCGCAAACGTTGCATGGACGCCGCCGGCCAAGACGCGATACCCGGATTGTCTGGACCAACTCATCAGCGAGCGCGCGTGCCGCCATTGGTGTGAGCCGAAGCTGCACGCGACTAAATCGGGTCCGATGGTCTCGAGTTCGCGCAGCCACCCGTCTTGCGTCGGCATCGATTCGACCAGACGCACCACCGGCTCGTGACCGGCAGCGGCCAGCGCGGCGGTCAGCACGCCCAGACCATGTGGATAATGCGGGCCGTTGCGCGTGGCGATGTTCGGGTAGACGAGAAGAACGCGCATCGACGATCCTTGCTCCCGGCGCGGCCGGCGGCGCGCGGTCACAGGTGATACAGCGGACCGTACTTTTCTGCCAGGTAGCGCATGAACGGTTCGGCGGTCGGCTTCTTGCCCGTCGCGCGTTCGATCAGCTCATTCGCCGTATAGCGCTTGCCCAGTCGATGCACGTGTTCGCGCATCCAGTTCAGGATCGGGGCGAACTCACCCCGCGCGCACAACACGCCGATGTCGCCGAGGTCGGCCATGATCTTCTCGCGCAACTGCGCGCCGTACAGGTTGCCCATCGTGTAGGTCGGGAAGTAGCCGATCAAGCCCTCGGACCAATGCACATCCTGCAGCACGCCGTCCGCGTCGTTCGGCGCGTCGATGTCGAGGTACTGCTTCACCTTCGCCCGCCACAGGTCCGGCAAGTCGGCGACGGCGACCTCGCCCGCCATGAACGCGCGTTCGATCTCGAAGCGCAGCACGATGTGCAGGTTGTAGGTCACCTCGTCGGCCTCGACGCGAATCAGCGACGGCGCGACGATGTTGACCGCCTCGTAGAATTTGAGCAGCGGCACGCCGCCGAGTTGCGTGGGGAACGCCGCCTTCAGATCGGGATAGAAGTAAGTCCAGAACGCAAGGCTGCGCCCCAGCGTGTTCTCAAAGAAGCGGCTCTGGCTTTCGTGCACCGCGAGCGACACCGACTGGCCCAGCGGCGTGTCAACGTGCTCGTCGGGCAACCCCATTTCATAAAGGGCGTGGCCGGCTTCGTGGATCATCGCGAACAGGCTCTGTCGCAGATCGCGTTCGTTGAACCGCGTGGTGATGCGCACGTCGCCTTTCGAGCCGATGGTGAACGGGTGCGCGCTGATGTCCTGCCGCCCTTCGTCGAAATTGAAGCCCAGCTTGCCGATGACCATCAACCCGAACTCGCGCTGTTTGTCGATCGGAAACGGCTCGCGCAGAATCAAGCTGTCGTCATGTTTCTCGGCGCCGAGCACTTTGTGCACGAACGGAACGAGGCGCTGGCGCAGGTCTTCGAGCAGCTTGCGGACGTACGGCTCGGTCGAACCCGGCTCGAACAAATCGAGCGCGGCGTCGTAAGGCCGATCGGCGAAACCGAGCGCCGCCGCTTCGAGCTTGCGCAGTTCGATCATCCGCGCGAGAAACGGCGCGAAGTGATTGAAGTTATCCGCTTCCCGCGCCTCGACCCACGCCGCGTTCGACTTGGCGGTATGGCGGCTGATCTCCTCCACCAAATCGTTCGGCACCTTGGTCGCCCGATCGACTTCGCGCTTAATCTCACGCAGGTTGACGCGCTGGTCTTCGCTCAATTCCGCCTGGACGGCGGCCAACTCGTTGAGCTTCGCGACCATGGCCGGCTCGGTCAGCTTGCGGTGCGCCAGCCCGTCGATCAGCGCCAGTTGCTCGGCGCGCGAAGCCATGCCCAGCTTCGGCATGTACGTCCGCTGGTCCCACTGCAAAACGCTCGAGATGCGGCTGACCAGTTGAAAATCTTTGTACCACGCGATGAGCTCGTCGTAATGCTTCTGCCGGTCCATTGTGATCTCCCGTGAAAAAGCGCGGGGCGGCGCCCCGCCCGATCAAAGATTACTTCTCCCAGACCGCCGTGGCTAGCCCGATTCGTTCGCTGCCGCGAAGCCAGCCGTCGCGGGCGTTGTAGTATAAACGCAACTCGCCGCCGTACTCCACCGCGTCGAAGGCGTAGACGAAGGATCGCTTCCAGCCGGTCGGCTCCGGCGCCACGATGGGCTCCGGCGTCTGTTGTGCGAAGTGAAAACCGTCGGACGAACGCCAAATGAAGATCGCCGAACGCGACCGCCGCTCGCTATCTTTATAGATGCCGTTGTGGAACATCCACCAGCCGCCGTCGCCGTCCGCGATCACCTTCACCGAGCCGGCGCCGAAATTGAGATACGGTTGGTCGGCCCGCGGGGCGATGAGCAGCTCGTCGCGGCGAACATACGGTCCGAGCAAAACGCGCGACGTGGCGACGCCGACGTACTTCGGTTCGAAGTACAGGCAATCCCACAACCAGATCCAACCGCAACTGAAATACAGCCGGTACTCGTCGCCCGCCTTGACCAGACACGGGTTGCCGGTGAAGCGCAGTCCCCGGCCATCCCACGGCGTGGACGGCGCCAGCAGCGTTTGCGGCGCGTCCCAGTTGGTCAAATCACGCGACCGGCGAACGACGATCTCCGAACGCCACGGCGCGCGGTGCAATTCGTAGAGCAGATAGTACGTCCCGTCTTCGGAATAGAGAAACGGCCGAATGCCGCGAAACAGCCGGCCGCCGAGTTTCCGCCAGGTGAGGCCGTCATCCGAGTGATAGTGGTTGATGAAACCGACGCTGTTGGCGAACAGATGCCATTGGTGATCGGGCGTGCGGTCGGGCGGCAGCACGGTCGGATCGGCGATCATCCACTCCGGGCGCGGCGGTTCGATCAGCGGGTTGCGCGGGTGATCGACCCATTTCGCCTCAGCCAAATTGCGCATGGCCGCGTCAGCCCCTTTTTCGTAAACGGCGGTACTATCGCGGTTGTCGCTCGACGAAGCAAGAGGTATAAGAAACCCATTCCCGCGGAGGTTGTGATGCGCGCCGGTCGGTTCATCGGTTTCGCGTTTGCGATTATTTTTCTCGGGCTCGGGCTCCTCTTTCTGCTCGCCACCGGCAGTCCGACCAACGGGGCGCGGCACGCGGACGGCATTCTGGCGGCCGTGCTGCTGGCGCTGGGCATCGGCACGCTGGTCCTGACGCTGAAGTTCCTGCCGGCGATCAAGATCGAAGAAACGGTCGTGCAGAAAATCGACCTCACCGGTCAAACCGAGCTCGAGCAGATGAAATGCAAATCGTGCGGCGGAACGCTGGACGCCAGCGCACTCAAGGTCGCCGGCGACGGCTCGGTGGTCGTCAACTGCCCGTTCTGCGGGTCCACCTACCAGATCACGGAGAAACCGAAATGGTGAAACGCGTCGGTTTGCTGGTCGCGTGTCTGCTGCTGGCCCTGCTGCCGTGCGCCGCGTCCGCGGATCACCAGTATCGCTTCGAAGTTCCGTCGATGAGCATCGATCTGACGCCGCAACACGACGGGTCGATGATGATTCAGTACGTTATTCGCTTCAAGAACCTGAGCCCCGATCCGCTGGACATCGTGGACATCGGCGTGCCGCATGAGGGCTACGATGTGTCGACCTTCGCCGCCGCGATCGACGGTCACGGACTCGGCTCGATTCGGCCGAGCAGCTACGTCAAGCCGGGCGTGGAAGTTGCGCTGACCAGACACGAGATCGCGACGGGCGAAACGGGCGTGTTCAAGATTTCGTTCGTCATGCCGAAGATGGTTTTTTACGACAAGGACGATGCGAACTACACGAGCGTCGAGTTCGGCAACACGTACTTCGGCAGCGACTTCACCTCCGGCGCGATGCGCCTCAAGGTGAGCTACCACTTTCCCGCCGGCGTCACCGGCAACGAAACGAAGTGGCACGGCCAGCAGCCGACCTCGATGGACACGAAAAGCGATCACCTCATTTTCACCTGGGTCGTGGAGGACGCGTCGCCCAGCCAGATGTACAAGTTCGGCATCGGCTTTCCGACGCGCTACGTCGACCGGAACGCCATCCAGAAATATTCGGCGCTGGCCGACCTGGGCACGCAATGCCTCGGGCTGATCGGCAGCGCCTTGCCGGTCGTCTTGCCGATCGGCATTTTCATGATCCCGATCATTCTCGGTTTGATCACGACGCGCATCCGCCGCAAGCGCTACCTGCCGCCGTCGCTCGGCATCGAGGGCGCGGGCGTCAAACGCGGCCTCACCGCGCCGGAAGCGGCCGCGTTGATGGAGCTTCCGCCCGACCGCGTGCTGACCATGATCCTGTTCGGTCTGATCAAAAAGCAGGCCGTGCGCGTGACGCAGGACAAACCCGTGCTGCTGGAGAAAATCGATCCGGCGCCGGCCGGGCTTTACGCTTACGAAACCGCGTTCCTGGGGGCCATCAAAGCCGATCACAAGCTCGACGAAGCGGGCCTGCGCGCGATGTTCGTCGCGCTGGTGAAGTCGGTTAACAACAAGATCAAAGGTTTTTCGCGCAAGGAAACCCGGGACTACTACCAGACCGTGATGAAGGTCGCGTGGGAGGACGTGAAAAAGGCGGCCACACCGGAGATCGGCAACGTGTTCGCCGATCGCGCCGAATGGCTGCTGCTCGACCACGGATACGCCGACCACACCCGCGATATTTTCCATGACCGTGATGTCGTCATCATGCCGCAGTGGTGGGGCTACGGTTACGGCTGGTCGGGCGGGTCGAGCGGCTCGTTCTCGATTCCGGGCGCCAGCTTCGCCCACGACTTCACCACGCGCTTGTCGAACTTTTCCAGCACCGCGGTGAATAACGTGAGTTCGTTTACCGCCTCGATCACCAACATCACCAATCCACCGCCCGTTTCTTCCGGCGGGGGCGGCGGTCACGGCGGCGCCTGTGCGTGCGCGTGCGCCGGTTGCGCGTGCGCCTGCGCCGGCGGCGGCCGCTAGTCGATCACGTTAGCGAGTGAACAACATGACGCGACTGGGATGTTCGGCGTCGTGCAGCACCTGAATGTGCGATTTGACGAACGTCGTCGTCGTACCCGGATCGGCGCGCGTGCATGGATTGGGCGCATAGCGCGGGTAGTTCGAAGCCGCGAGATAAATCTGCAAGCGATGCCCGCGGCGGAACACGTGGCTGAGCGCCCACAGATCCACCTTGATCTCCACCGGACGATTCGCCGGCAGCCATTCCGGGGTGTCACCGTTGCGATAACGAGCGCGGGTGACGCCGTCGGTCAGACCGCGCGCGACGCCGGAAGGATCGACATCGAGCAGCGTAACGGACAGGTCGACGTCGGGGGTATCGGTCGCCAGCCAGATGTAAGCCCCGACCGGCCCGGTGAACTCCAGGTCGGCGCCGAACACGTCGGAGGTATAGACCAGCACGTCGTTGCGCCGGCCGTTCGCGCTCGCGTCAAACGGACCGGAGATGGAAGGCAACAACAACGGCCCGCCGATCGTCGGCACGAGGTTCTTTGGATCGTGGGTGAAACGATCTTCCTGTTCGCTGGTCGGGTTTTGCCGGTTGAGCGCGCCGTCGCCTTCGCCGTTCGCGTGTCCGCCCGAGTGCAGGAACAGCGGATGGCGCCGCGCATCGGCCGGGGGCCATTCGTTGTAGGTTCGCCATTGATCGATGCCCGTGGTGAACAGATTGACACGCGCGGGCATGGCGACGGATTGGCCGCGCAAATAGTAGTCGAACCAGGTGAAGAAGATTTTGGAGAAGTGCAGGAAATCCGCGCTCATGCCGAAATCGACGCCGCCCAGCCGGTGCGCGCCGCCGTGCGCCCACGGTCCGATGAACAGCCGGCTCCCTTCGCGCGCCCGCGGGCCGGCTTCCGTCGTGATCTTCTCCCAGTCGCCGAGCGTGCTGCCCAGAAACAGATCGTACCACCCGCCGACCATCAGCGCCGGCGCGTCGATCTTCCGCCAGTAATCGTCGCTGCTTTGTCGCCGCCAATAGGAATCGAACCTCGGGTGCCGGACCCAGTCGCGATAGAAGCCGACTTCCGCGCCCGCGTGCGAATCCTGCGCGATGAGCGGCGCGGTGAACGAACGGCCCGGGCGATATTGTATTCCGGCGCGTGCGTCATGACCGCGATTCTCGAAGCCCCATTGCGACGCGGTCAGATTGTTGAACACGCCGTTGCGCCACGCCGCTTCGTAGATGCGGCTGGCGGTGAAGATCGGCGAGAACGCCTTCAGTTCGCCGCCCGCGTGGTTGGCCGTTTGCCATTCGGTGTAGCCGAAGTAGCTGACGCCCCACAGGCCGATCTTGCCGTTGCACCACGACTGCTTGGTGATCCAGTTGAACGTATCCTCGCCGTCGTCGCCTTCGTTCCGAAACGGATACCAATCGCCGTCGCTGCCGTAGCGGCCGCGCACATCCTGCAGGACAAACGCGAAACCGTGCCCGGCGAAGAGTTGGGCGATCAGCGCGTTGCCGCCGCCCTTGCCGTATGGCGTGCGCTCGATAATCACCGGAAACGGCCCGTCGGCCTTCGGCAAATAGATGTCGGTCGCCAGCCGCGTGCCGTCGCGCATCGTCACCATGACGCTGCGGACCGCCTGCGTGCCGTATTCCCCCGGCGGTAGTCCGGCGCGGCGGGCGATGATGCCGGGGCAACCGGCGGCCACGACGATGATGGATACGATCAACAGAAACGCCAACAGTCTCAGGCGGTTCGCCTTCATGATGGTCACCTTTCACGCTGCCCAATGACGCTTGATAGACAAGTTAACGCGCCGCATCGTTCAAGGCAAATGACAGGTAATATTGAGCATGGTAGCATACGCGCCGTTTGTACTGAAGGAGGCCGATCATGCCCGCCCGCTGGTTGCCGCTGTTTTTTGCGTTGTTCCTGGTCCTCGGTTCTTTTTTCGTCGCCGGTTGCAGCAGCGGTGACGATGACGACGACCACCAGGCCGACGATGACACCGCCGTCGATGACGATTTGGTCGACGACGACGCGGTCGACGATGATGCCGATGACGATTCGGTGGATGACGACACCGTGGACGACGACGCGGTTGATGACGATTCCGTCGATGACGACACGATCGATGATGACTCGGTCGACGACGACACCATCGACGACGATACGGTCGATGACGATACCGTGGACGATGATGCCGTCGACGACGACAGCGTGGACGACGACACCGACACGTACGTCGCGCCGTGGCCGCAAAGCAACATCGAGGTGCAGGATTATAACGAAGCCCCCGGTCCGGGCGATCGCCGCTTGAAGGCGGAGGCCTACGACCTGTGGCACGAGGGCAATCATCAGCCGTTCTACGGCTCGACCGTGGGCGTGCAGTTCACCGACGATACGCGCACGGTGGTCGATCACTACTTCGACATCGGCGACAGTTGCATGTGGACCGGCACCTACACGGCCGGCCAGGCGTTTCGCTATTACGTGACCGGCGACGAACAGGCCCTGACCAACGTGAAAAAAATGGTGGCGGCGCTGGACGGCCACCTGCATATCACCGGCCGGCCGGGCTTCATCGCGCGCTATCGCGGCCCGCAGGACCCGCTGGTCACGCCGTCGGACTGCGCGACCGATGAGAACTGCCATCTGATCAATGACGGCGCGTACGCCGGCGATTTTTGGATCGGCAACACCAGCCGCGACCAGTATACCGGCTGGTTCTTCGGCATGGTCAACGCGTTCGACCTCGTTGACGATCCGGACCTGCGCCAGATGATCGCCGACGACGTGACCGAAGTGCTCGACGAGCTGATCGCCAACAACTGGATCATCATCGACGCCGACGGGAAACCCACGACGGCCGGTCCGAACGTCCTGTCGCTGCAGCAATACGATTGGTCGCTGATCGGCTACCACATCACGGGGCTGGATCGCTTCAAAGAGCAGGTTCAGAAATGGACGCGCGACGACCACCGCATCTTCCTGATCATCGACTCGATCAACGTCCTGAACCGCTACCTGCAATACTACGGCAACAACCTGGGGCATCAGAACATGTACAACCTGCTGCGCCTGGGCAAAGTATATCTCGGCGGCGATGACTACAATTTCCTGTCCACCCTTTTCGACACGCAGGTGCACACGTTCACGCGCCTTTCGCACAACGCGTTCTTCAATTCGATCTTTATGAGCCAGGGGCTCTACACGCCGTCGCCGGGCGACGCGTATCAGACGCAGCTCGAGCAGGATCTTGGCGAGTTTCGTCCGTCGCCGAACATTCATTATGCCATCGACCCGGAGACCGCGAACGTCGACCCGGTTTCCGTCTTTCTGCACGACCTGATGGAGAAATACCCGGTCCTGCAGCAAATCATGGGCGACGTGCAGGTGCAGGCGGCCGAGGCGTTTCCCGTGCAGCAGCAATGCTCGACCGACTTCCTGTGGCAGCGCAACCCGTTTTCCATCGGCCCGTGCGGCAACGATGACCCCGCGGCCGTCGAACCCGGCGTCGACTACATCGTCGCGTACTGGATGGCCAGCTACCACAAGTTCATTACGAAGGATCAATAGGCAGTTTGACAAAACAACCTAGAGGTTGTATAGGATTTTCATGACCGGAAGGGACCTGGTCGCGCTGCTGAAGCAGCACGGGTGGCGGCTGGAGCACATTCGCGGCTCACACCACATCTTGAGCAAAGGCGGCAAACACCTGTCGGTTCCGGTTCATGCCGGTCAGGAACTCGGCCAAGGCTTGCTTCATCGATTGGTCAAGGAAGCGGGGCTGAAATGAAAAGAAAACCAGCGAACGGCGCGAGCGCGACGGCCGGCCTCAGATACTGGGCGCGAATCACCCGGCAACGGGACGGCGGCTACCTCGTTGTTTTTCCCGACCTGCCCGGTTGCTTGACCGAAGGCGACACGGTTGAAGAATCGCTGTGCAACGCCCGTGAGGCTTTGTCCGGCTGGCTGTGGGTGGCGATCAAACACGGCCAAGATGCGCCGCCGCCGACCGTACGCCGCGGCCGCAGCTATCGTCAGGTCGCTCCCGATCTTGATGTCGTTGTCCCGCTGCTGGTGTTGTGGGAGCGGAAGAAACGTCATTTGACGCAAACCCAAATGGCGCAAATGCTCGGGGTGACCCAACAGGCGTATCGCAAATTGGAGATCCCGGGCAAAAGCAACCCGACGCTCAAAACGCTGACGCGGCTGTGTCTAGTACTGGGTCTGTCGTTGGAGCTGCAGGCAGCGTAGCGTGACCGGCGATTCCATCTCGGCCCGTGCGGCAACGATGACCCCGCGGCCGTCGAACCCGGCGTCGACTACATCGTCGCGTACTGGATGGCCAGCTACCACAAGTTCATTACGAAGGATCAATAGGC
>PMZC01000272.1 GCA_003170555.1 Deltaproteobacteria bacterium | reverse complement strand
CCGCAGGAATCCGAGGTCACCGGTGCGGAAGAACGGCCCGTCGCCGCTGTCTTGTGGAGCAGGCATCTTGCCTGCCCTACAACTCAATCGCGCCCGGAACGTCCGCTGGGTGGCCTCGGCCTGTTGCCAGTACCCCTGGGCGACGCTGGGACCTTGCACCCAAATCTCGCCGATATGGTCGGCGGGGCACTCCACCATCGCGTCGGGATCGACGATGGCGATCCGCTGGTCGGGTAAGTTCTCGCCGCAGCCGACCAAGGCCCGCACCCCTTCGTCGTCCGGCTGGGCGTCGAGCACCTCGCCGCGCCCCATCGCGGCGGCGTCGAAGGTGCTGCCCATCTTCACGGCCGCGGCGGCGGCTTATGCGATCTACCTCGCCTGCTTTCTGGCGGCGTTTGTTTACTTCGTGCGCTCCGACGGCCAAGCGCGCCCGCTCGTCGAATTGCTCGGCGCGCTGTACGCGCTTAATCACTTTTTCCTGATGGGCTTCTTCAACTTCGTCTGCGGCATGGCCGCGGCGTTTTTCGCGCTGGGTTGGCTGCGACGCCGGGCGGCGCATACCACCTGGCGGACGTGGCTGGTCTTCGCGTTCCTCGCGTTGATCACGTATCTCAGCCACTTCATCGCTTTCGGACTGCTTGCTTTGGCGAGTCTCTTGGTTTGCGCCCGCACCTTCGGCCGTACATGGCGGCGCTATCTGGCGTGGCTGGCGGCGCTCGCGCCGTCGCTGGCGGGGTTGACGTGGTACTCCGCCCATCGCGCGAGCGAGTTCTGGTATCACTACGCGTTTCACAACCCGCTTTATTATACGTGGTACCAGGTCGGGCCGTGGGCCGTGGCCTCGAGCTACTATCCGCTCACGCCGAATTGGGCGGTGTGGTGCAATGCGGCGCTCAATGCCGTCGCCATCGTGACGATTCCGCTGCTGATCATCCGCGCCTTGCTGCGCAAACGCCTGGACCTCGCTTCGCCGTGGCTGTGGGCGGCGGCCGTGCTGCTGGTGATCGGCCTCGCGGCGCCGACGCGCATCTATGAAATGCTGCGGCCCGGACAACGATTGATTTTCCTCGCCGTGCTGCTGACCGCCGCGGCGAGTCGGCCGCGACCCATCGCGCCAAAAACCTATCGCCTAGCTGCGCTCGCCCTGGTCGGATTGCTGTTCTGGAACGGGATTTGGTGGCATCAGGCGGCGCAAAAAACCGAGGCCGATCTGCAGATCGTCCAGCGCACGCTCACGCCCGATTGCCGTATGTTGCTGCTGGCCGATTCGCATTTTCATTATCGCGAGGCGCGCCCGTATTGCGAAAAGCTCGTCGACCCTTACGCGTATCCCAATTCGGTCAATCCGCTGCGCTATCTGCCTTACGCCTATCTCATCGAGCACGGCGGCTACCTGCGCACGCTGTTCGGCACCGGGCTGGTCGCCGTGCGCAATCCGGAGTTGTCGCCGGTGGTCGATCGCCCGTGGAAGCTGGCCGATCCGCAAGCCGCCGGGCGCTACACCCATCTCGTAGCGACCGGCTTGCCCGCGAACCTCGACGATCTGGCGCGCAAGGCGGCGCCGCTTTTCGACTCCATCTACCGCGGGGAAAATCTGCTGATCATGAAACGCAAGGCGGGAAACTAGCCGCCTACTCGCGCCAGTGGAACGTGTAGCGGCCCTGCACCAGCCGATAGCCGAGGCCGACCCACGCGCTTTGCACGGCGACGTTGTCGATCTGCGTCACCACCAGGCCGATGTCGCAATGCGCGGCGAACCACGGCAGGCTGCCGGCCAGCAGGCTGGTGTACACGCCGCGGCCGCGCGTCCACGGCGCCACGCCGGCCAGCACGCCCTCCGCGAACCGGACCGGCACGACTTCATTTTGCCGGTGTTTGATTTCCAAGGTCAGGAAGCCGCCGATGCGTCCGTCGATCTCGGCGACNNACTGTTGGCGGTCCACTGCACGTACATCTCCGTCGCGCGCGCGGCGTCGAAAAACGGATCGCGATGAAAGCGATCGAGATAGCCGGTGAACGTCTCGCGGGTAAGCGCTTCGAGCGCGGGGCCGTCGGCCGGCGCGGCGTAACGCAGTTTGACCTCGTTCGATACGGAAGGAATCACGGACCCACGCACACGGAAGGCGTAGTCGGCTTGCGTGTCGCCCAGGTAAAAGCCCGCGGCTTCGAGCGCACGCGCGGCGACCAGATCGGCGGTCGGCACGCGGCAGTCGATGAAGTGCACGCCGGCGCCGGTGAGCTGCTCACCACACGCTCGCGCCAGTGCGCGCCCATCCGCCGGGGTGGCGCGAGCGGCCAACAGAAACGGGCCGATCCGCCCCATCGACAAGCCGAAGTGCTCGGTGTCGAACGCGAGCTGACGCGCGCCCGCGACGCCGAGCAGGCCTTCCTCATCGCGCAACGCGATCACCGCCCCGCCGTCGTCGCAGACTTTTTCGAGTTGCGCCGCCGCCCACTTCGCGCGATCGTCCGGCGTCACCTCGCGAAAAGCCGACAACTCCAGATGCGCGAAGCCGCGCAACGGCCCGAGGAAGAGGCGAATACTCGAACGAGCTGCCTGGTCGATTTTCATCGTTCGCGATCTCCCGCTAAACGGCCAACGCCCGTTGCAGACGCGCGGCCGCCGTCGGCGCGCCGAGCGCGGCCATCAACGCCGCCAAATCGGGGCCATGCGTCTGCCCGGACAGCGGAATGCGCAGCAGGTTATACAGCGCGCGACCCTGCACACCGCTGTCGGCCGACGCCTGTCGAATGATCTCGCGCGCGCTTTCTTCGTCGAGCCGCTCGAGCCCCGCGAGTTTCTGTTGCACCGCCTCCAACAACGCACGCATCGCCGGAGCGCGCACGGTTTCCGCCCAGTCGTCGGGCAACGGCGGATCGGCCAGCAGCGACCTGGCGCGCGCCGCGAGGTCCGCAAGGTTCTCCGCCTCCTCGGCGAAAAGACGCACGAGGGTGTCGAGGCGAGTCCGATCGATCTCCGGCGCAAACGGCGCGACCGCCTCAGTCAGCGCGGCCGGCGAGGCCTGGCGAATCCAACGCGCCTGCCGGTGACGTAGATCGTCAAGGCCGATGCGCGCCGGCTTCTTCGCCACACGATCCACTTCAAACGCGGCGGCCAGCGTCGCGAGCGTATCGGCCTCGGGCGTCGCAGCCCAACCGAGCCGCGCCAGGTGCGCCGCAAGCACGTCCGGGCAATAGCCCTGATCGCGCAACGCGAGCACGCCGAGATCGCCCAAACGTTTCGACAGCGGCTTGCCGTCGTCGCCGACCACCATCGGCAGGTGGCCGAAGCGCGGCGGCGCGTTTCCGAGCGCCTGATGCACCAGCACTTGCTTATGAGTATTGGTCAGGTGATCTTCGCCGCGCAGCACATGCGTGATCTTCATCGCCGCGTCGTCGACCGCGCCGGCCAGAATGAACAGCGGTTCGCCGTTGCTGCGGCGGATGATGAAGTCATCGAGATTCTTCAACGCCACTTCCACGCGGCCGCGAATCAGATCGTCAATCGTCAGCGCGCCGTGCGGCGGCACGTGCAGGCGCACCGTGTACGGCTCACCTTCCGCCACGCGACGCGCGGTTTCGTCGCGCGAAAGATTGAAGCAACGCCCGTCGTAGCGCGGCGGTCGCTTCGCGGCTTGCTGCTGACGGTGCAATTCGTCCAACCGTTCGTTCGTGCAGAAGCACGGATAGGCCGCGCCGGAATCCAACAGGCGCGCGATCGCCTCGTCGTAAATCTCGCGCCGTTCGCTCTGGCGGTACGGCCCGTACTTGCCGCCCTTCTCGACCCCCTCATCCCAATCGAGGCCGAGCCAGCGCAGCGCCGTCATGATTTCGGTTTCGTATTCGCGCGACGAGCGCGTGGCGTCGGTGTCTTCGATTCGCAGAATGAAGACGCCGCCGTAACGCCGCGCGAACAGGAAGTTGAACAGGGCGGAGCGGGCGCCGCCGATGTGCAGCGAGCCCGTGGGACTGGGCGCAAAACGCACGCGAACGGGTTCAGTCACGAATCGACTCCAGCAGCACCACCGCGTGCGCGCTGATCGCCGCGCCGCGTCCCGTGGGACCGAGCCCCTCTTCCGTCTTGGCCTTCACGTTGACCGCGTCCGGCGCGACGTTGAGCGCGCGCGCGAGGTTGGCGACCATCTCGGCGACGTAGGGCGCCAGCTTCGGCCGCTGCGCCACGACGGTCGCGTCGGCATTGACCACGCGATAGCCCTTGGTGCGCGCGCACACGACGCATTCGTCGAGCAGCGCCAAACTGTCGGCGCCCGCGTACGTCGGATCGGTGTCGGGGAAATGCCGGCCGATGTCGCCGAGCGCCGCCGCGCCGAGCACCGCGTCGGCCACCGCGTGCGCGAGCACATCGGCGTCGGAGTGGCCGAGCAGCCCTTTCGCGAACGGAATCGTCACGCCGCCGAGAATCAGCTTCCGTCCCTTCACCAGCCGGTGAAAGTCGTAGCCGTATCCGACCCTCATGGCTGCCTCCTTTCGCGGTCGAGCGCCCGCGCAAACAGCAAATCGGTTTGCGTGGTGATTTTGATATTCAGATCGTCGCCCTCGACGACGACGACCTTGCCGTTCAGCCGTTCGATCAGTTGGCAATCGTCGGTGCCGACGAAGCCCGCCGCCGCCGCGGCGCGATGGGCGTCGAGCAGCGGCGCGAGTTGGAACGCCTGCGGCGTCTGCGCCAGGTAGATCCCCCGGCGGTCCGGCGTGCCGCGCACGAAACCGTCGTCGGTGATGAACTTCACCGTCTCTTTCACCGGCGCCGCGAGCAGGGCCGCGCCGAAGCGCTCGGCCACGTGAATCACTTTCTCCACCGCCTCGACGGCGACGAACGGGCGCACGCCGTCGTGAATGAGCACGACGTCGGGCGGCGGTTTCATCTTCTCGATCAAGGCGAGGCCGCGCCACACCGACTCCTGCCGCGTCGCGCCGCCCGTGATCACGCGCGTCACCTTCTTCAGTTTGTACTTCTTGACCAGGCCGTCGCGGCAGCGGGCGACGTCGCCGGGCGGCGTCACCAGCACGATACGCTCGACCGACGGCGCGGCGCTCACCACGGCCAGCGTGCGCGCGAGAATGGGACGGCCGCCGAGGTCGAGATATTGTTTGGGTTCGTCCACACCCATGCGCCGGCCGCGACCGCCGGACACAACCAGCGCCACACACCGCATCTTCGGTTCGGTTTGATGTTTCATGGTTCTAATATTACAAAACCGCACGGCGATTGCACCCCCCTCGCGTTTTGGTTACCGTTGGCGGCAAACGACGCTGGGAAAAGGATGATGCGGATCGGCCTCGACTGGTGGAATTACCGCAATTCGCTGCTGCTGGGCGGAATCCGCGCCGAGGAATTGCTGCGTCGCGCACGCCGCTTCGACTGCGCCGGCGTGGCGTTGGAGTACTTCGCCTTGCCCGCCGCGTGGCGCAGCGACGCCGCGCCGCTCGTCGCCCTTTGCCGCGAACTCAAGCTCGAAGTCGTTTTCGGCTTCGGCCTGCCGCTGACGCTGACTGACGGCGCCTGGCGGTTGGCGCAAAAACACTGCGAACGCGCCCTACTCATCGCGCAACAACTCGGCGCGCGCGTCGTGCGGCTGCAAGGACCGATCACCTTTTCCAATCGCCTGACCGGTCCGCTGCACGTCCGCTTCAGCCGCGACCACGAAATGAACACCTTCGTTCGGCGTATCAAAGACCTCTGCCGGCAAGCGGCCGCGCGCGGGTTGGACGTCGCGGTCGAGAACCAGGGGCAACTCGGGGCCGACGATCTGCTGCAGCTCGCCGAGCTGGCCGCCGAACCGAATTTGCGTTTCGTCTTTCACACGCGCAACGCGGTCGAGCAGCGGCGCGACCCGTATCGCGAGGCCATGCTGCTCGCGCCGCGACTGGCGTATCTGCGGCTGGCCGACGTGCAGGGCTTCGGGGCGTCGACGCGGCCGGGTTCCGCTGGGCGAGGGCCGCATCGACATCCCGGCGCTGCTCCGGCTGCTGCCGCAGGCCGGCTTCGACGGACTTTGCAGTCCGGCGGTTGATCTGCCACTATGGAACGCCCATCAGGAAGAAGACTGGACGGCGCGCGGCATGCAATATCTGCACGATGTGCGCGTCCGGCTGGGAAAGGAAAAGTCCACATGATCGCGGTCACCGGCGCCGGCGCCCAATTGGGGCGCGCGCTGATCGAGCACTGGACGGAGCAGGGCCGCGAGCTGCGGCCGTTCGATCTGCTGGACCGGCCGTGGTTCGATCGGCACGAGGCGGTGATCGGCGATTTGCTCGACCCGGCGGCGGTGCGCCAGGCCGTGACCGGCGCCGAAGTGGTGGTCCATCTGGCGGAGGCGCGGCCGGAAGGTCCGTTCATCGAGCAGCACGGACCCGTGGGCTACGACAAGGAGATGTTCCGCGTCAATCTGGAAGGCACGCGGCTGCTGGCGCAGGCGGCGCGCGACGCCGGCGTGCGGCTGTTTCTGTTCGCCAGCAGCACGCACGTGTACGGTCCGCCCCCGGCGGCGTGTCCGTGCACCGAGGAAACGCCGACCGGGCCGCGCGGGCCCTTACGGCCGTTCCAAACTGGAAGCGGAGCGGCTGCTGTTCGAAATGCACAAAGCGGGCGAACTCGAACCGGTCGTGCTGCGCCTGGCGCCGCTCTTGGGTCCGTACTTCTGCGACAACCGCCAACTGCATCGCGTCTGCCGCCTGGCGGAGCGAAACCGGCCGGTCCCGCTGGTCGGCGATCCCCACGCGCTGCGGCACTTCGTGCACGTGCGCGATGTGGTCGATGTATTCGATCGCTGCCTGACGCGCACGCAGGCCGTCGGCCGCGTGTACAACGTCGCCGGTCGCGCGGCGGCCACGGCGGAGGAGCTGACGCGCCTCATCGTTGGCGCGCTGGGCAGTCGCAGCATGGTGTTTCCGCTACCCGCGATGCTTTTCCCGCTCGCCAATCGCCTCGCGTGGCGGCTGGGCGAGCCGCTGGTCATTCCCGAGCTGGAAGCCGATGCTTACGCGCACACGTGTTTCGGCATCGAGCGGGCGGTGTATGAGTTGGGCTGGCGGCCGAAATACGATACCGTACAGGCGCTGACGGAAACGGCCGCGTGGTATCGCGACCATGCCAAATGAGGTAATCGTTGTTTCTCGCGGCGGCGAGAAATTGATGGGGAGGTAGACCATGCGCACCGTCTTCAGTTTTAACGTCGAACCGCGGGTGCCGGACAAACTTTCCGCGCTGACCGAGATCGCCTACAACCTGTGGTGGTCGTGGCACCATGATGCGATCGCCTTGTTCCGCCGCATCGACCGCGAGTTGTGGGAGGATGTCAATCACAATCCGGTCGTGCTGCTCGGGCGCGCGAATCAGGAGCGGCTGGAGGCGCTGGCGGAAGACGACGGCTACCTGTCGCACCTCAACCGCGTCTATACCGCGTTCAAAACCTACCTCGGCCAGAAAGGCTGGTTCGGCGAGAAATACCCGAACCTCAACATCACCATCGCCTACTTCTCGATGGAATACGGCCTGACCGAAGGCTTGCCGATTTACAGCGGCGGCCTCGGCGTGCTTTCCGGCGACACGATGAAGAGCGCGTCCGACCTCGGCCTGCCGTTCGTCGGCGTGGGGCTGGCGTACCAGCAAGGCTACTTCCGGCAATACCTCAACATCGACGGCTGGCAGCAGGAAAGCTACCCGGTCAACGATTTCTACACCATGCCGATGACGCCGGTGGTCGCCGCGGACGGCTCGCGGCTCAAGGCGCCGATCTGGTTTCCGCACGCGACGGTGATGGTGCAAATCTGGCGCGTCAACGTCGGCCGCGTGCCGCTGTTCCTGCTCGACACCAACATTCCGGAAAACGGGCCGAACGACAGCAAGATCACCGACTCCTTGTACGGTGGCGATCAGGAAATGCGCATCCAACAGGAAACGGTGCTCGGGATCGGCGGCATCCGCGCGCTCGACGCGATGAAAATCACGCCGACCGTCTGCCACATGAACGAGGGGCACAGCGCCTTTTTGACGCTCGAGCGCATTCGCCAATTGCGCGAGAAAACCGATCTGCCTTATGCCGAAGCGCGCGAGGCGGTCGGTTCGTCCAACGTGTTTACGACGCATACGCCGGTGCCGGCCGGCTTCGACGTGTTCAGCCCGGCGTTGATGGAAAAGTATTTGCGCGATTACCCGGAGCGGCTCGGCCTTTCCAAGCGCGCGTTTTTCGGGCTGGGGCGCAAAAACCCGGACAACCAGGAGGAAGGCTTCAACATGGCGCTGCTGGCCGGCCGCCACGCCAGCTACATCAACGGGGTGTCGCAGCTGCACGCCGAGGTCACGCGCGAAATGTGGCGCGACCAGTGGCCCGAAGTGCCGTCGAATGAAATCCCCATTTCCGGCATCACCAACGGCATTCACATGCGCACCTGGATGAGCCACGACATGGCCGAGCTGCTCGACACGTACATCGGCGGCGACTGGCACTCCGATCCCGAAGACAAAACCATCTGGCGGCGCATCGAAAAAATCCCCGACGAAGAATTGTGGAAGACCCACGTGCGCCGGCGCGAGCGCATGGTCAATTTCATTCGCCAGCGGCTGCATCAGCAATACCTGCGGCGCGGCGCGCACGCGTCGGAATTGACCGAAGCGCTCGAGACGCTCAACCCGAACGCGCTGACCATCGGCTTCGCCCGCCGCTTCGCCACGTACAAACGCGCGACGCTGATTCTGCGCAACCCGGAGCGCCTGCGCCACCTGCTGCTCGACGAGAAGCGGCCGATCCAACTCGTCTTCGCCGGCAAGGCGCACCCGAAAGATCTGCACGGCAAGGAGCTGATCAAGCAGATCGTGCACTTCGCCCGTTCGGCCGATATTCGCCGGCGAGTGGTTTTCCTGGAGGATTACGATCTGGTCATGGCGCGCTACCTCGTGCAGGGCGTGGACGTGTGGTTGAATACGCCGCGTCGTCCGCTGGAAGCGAGCGGCACGTCGGGCATGAAGGCCGCGGCGAACGGCGCGCTCAATTTGTCGGTGCTCGACGGCTGGTGGAACGAAGGCTACGAGCCGGACGTCGGCTGGGCCATCGGTCACGGCGAAAGCTACGACGACCTGACCACGCAGGACCACGTCGAGGCCAACGCGCTCTACAATCTGCTCGAGCGCGAGATCATCCCCTTCTTCTACAAGCTCTCGCCCGATGGTCTGCCGCGCGGCTGGATTCATATGATGAAGCAGTCAATGATGAAGCTGGCCCCGGTTTTCAACACCCATCGCATGATCCAGGAATACACCGAACACTTCTACTTGCCGGCCGCGCTACGCACCATGAAGCTGGGGGCCAACGACCACGCCGGCGCCCTCGAACTCGCCGCGTGGAAAGCCAAGGTGTGGGCGAACTGGAAGGACGTGAAGATCGGCGAGGTCAAATTCGCCAACGGCCGCGTCTTCCAGGTGGGCCAGGACATCGCGGTCGAGGCGGTGGTGCAACTCGGAACGCTGGCGCCGACCGATGCGTCGGTGCAGATTTACGTCGGCGCGCTGGATTCGGAAGGACACATCGTCTCGGGCGAAACCCTGCAGATGGAGCCGGCGCAGCAGCTCGAACCCGGGCATCATCTGTATCGCTGCCGCGTACAATGCCGCCGCTCGGGCCGGCAAGGCTTCGGCGTGCGCGTGGTGCCTTCGCACCCCGACCTGGTGACGCCGTTCGATCTGTCGGTGATGACCTGGGTTTAATCCGCCCGGCGCTTGAGCGCCATCGCCGCGAAGGTCACGGCGCCGTAGCCGTCGTCGGATTTCCAATAATGCAGGCTCGAATCGATGACCCCCTGCACCGGCGAGCAGGACAGGCCGTAATAGATCGCCGAGACGCCGCAGACGTGGCGCGTGTTGCGTTCGTCGGTCACGGCACCGGCGAAGGTCTCGGGGCTGCCGCCGGCGATGACCCGCAGCAGTTGCGTATCTTTTTCCAAACATTGTTCGAGCATCGCATCGCTGACCGGCGCGAGGTCGCCGAACTGCGGCCCGATGTGGGCGAAATCGACCGAGGCGATCACCGTCATCCGCTCGCCGACTTGCTGCACCAGCCCGCGCAACGCTTCGCGCACCTGCTGCACCAGCGGATGCGCATGTAAATCGACGCCGCTGACCAAAAACTCGTCGAGGCTTCCGCACAGCACCGGCACGATCGCCGGGCACCGGTCGCCGAACGCGTGCTTGAGCGCCGTCGCGGCCAGTTCGATGCTGTGTTCATCGCGGTGGCAGAATTCGTCGGTGAAGGCGTCGAAGGGCAACGCCGCCGCGAGTTGATCGACCAGTTCGACCGCGGTGCGCACTTCGCCCAGCACCGTCAGATAAGACTTCCGGGTCAGCGCCACCGGCGTTTCGTGATATTGATGATTCGTCCCGAACAGCAACACCACATCGCCGGCGAAATGCCGTTTGATTTGGCTGTACGCCAACGGCCAGGCCACGGCGCCGCGCGCGTAATCGATGTGCGGCGCGATCAACAAACCGAGCGTATTGTCTTCGGGCGCGATCCCGGCGGGCGACGGCAGCTCCGCCTGCTGATACGCGGCGTCGAGCATCGCCGTGACGTTTTCGTCAGCGCCGTCGTAGCGCGTCGTCCGCACCGCGGCTGCGGCGAATTCCTGCCGCACTTCCTCCACGCGTTGCTCGCTCCGTTCGTTGCGCAGCAGGAAGGCGTCGTCCATTTCCTGCACCAAAGTCGCCAATTGATCGAGCGGCAACGGCTGCCCCTCGGACGCGTCGCGCCACAGTTCGATCAGCGTGGCCACCTGCGTGGCGCCGTCGAAGCATTGCAGGCAGAACAAGACCGGCGAAGTGACCGACAGTGAGCGCTCGGACAACTGCTGCGGATCGCGCAGCAGGAAGGTTTGCTGCTCGTCATCGCTCAGCGGCAACACTTCAATATGGCGAAGCGCGGGCAGCATATCGGATGGCTTCATCAAGGGCTCCTAGGCGGCGCGTCTCGCCGATGAAATGTTCGGCGATACTAGCATCAAATCCGGCCCTGGCAATTGCGCGGATCGCGGTTGCCGAAGACTTTCCGATCGGCTACCCTTCGGCCGGTCCATGCGACGCCTTTTTGAAGAAAAGCGCTCCTGCCGCTGGCTTCGGTCAGGAGCGCCGGAGAAAAGGAGGGTCGAGCCATTTTCTGTTGGCTTCTCGCTCTTCTGTTTTACTGGACACCAGCTTCGGCGGGGAGGTTAATCGTCTCCGAATGATGCGCGTCGATTGCCATGTTCATACGCAGGCTTCGTGGGATTGCCTGCTGAATTACCGCGATTTTGTGGCGGACGCCGTCGCCAATCGGATCGACGCCGTCATCGTCTGCGATCACAACACGCTGGCCGGGGTCGAAGCGCTCCAGAAGATGAATCCGCCGTTTCGCGTCATTCCCGGCGCCGAAATCACCACGAGCGAGGGAGAGCTGCTCGGCTTCTTCATCCGGGAGGTTGTGCCGCTGCGGTGCTCGCCGGAGGAGGCCATTAAACGCCTGCACGATCAAGGCGCGCTGGCCGTGCTGCCTCATCCGTTCGTGCGTACGGCGTTGAACCGCCTGCGGCCGCGCGCGCTGGAGCGGTTGGCGGATTTGGTCGACGCGGTGGAAGGAGCGAACGGCCGCAACAACCGGCCGGCCGCCGACGAGATAAGTCACGAATGGGCCGCGCGCCACGGCAAGCCGCTTACCGCCGGTTCCGACGCGCACCTGCCCGGTTGGGTCGGGATGACCCACATCGAGATCGAAGACTTCACCGACGCGGCCGACTTCCTGGCGAAGCTGCCCGCCGCGCGCCTCGTCGTCATCCGGCGCGCGAGCNNCTTGGCTCACCTCGCGGTGGACCGCATTCGCGGGCCGCGACAATCAACGGAGGAAAGAGACGGACGATGAACGAGACCGACCCCCGCTGCCGCCTGTTGTTCGCGCGCTATCCGGGGCTGATCGGCAAGCTGCCCTGGATGCCGCTGTCCGACTTGCCCTCGCCCGTACAGCAATTGGAAAAAGCCGGGGCCGCAATTGGCGCGGCGAATCTTTGGATGAAGCGCGACGATCTGAACTCGAAGATTTACAGCGGCAACAAACCACGCAAGTTTGAATTTCTCTTCGCCGACGCGCGGGCCAAAGGCGCCACGGCGGTGATGACGCTGGGCAGCGCCGGATCGAATCACGGCGCGGCCACGACGCTCTTCTGCCGCCATCTCGGTTTTCAACCGTGGCTGGCCGTCGTGCCGCAGCCGGTGCTCAGCTACGTGCGGCAAAACATCCTGGTCAATCATTCGCTCGGGGCGAAATTTCTTTTCAGCTCGAACGACGTTTTCAACGTGCTGAACATCTTGAAATTCTACGCGGGCCAACGAATGCGCGGGGAGCCGTCGCCGTACTTCATGTTCTTCGGCGGCTCGGCGCCGCTCGGCAACGTCGGCTTTGTGGAAGCGGCGTTGGAAATCGCCGCGCAGGTGAAGGCTGGCCTGCTGCCGCTGCCGCGCTACATCTTCGTCACGACGGGCTCGTGCGGCACGCATGCCGGGCTGCTCGTCGGCCTGCGCTTGGCGGGGCTGCCGTGCGAAGTCGTCGGCGTGCGGATCGTGCCCAAGTTCGTGACCAACAAGCCGGTGGTCGCGCTGCACGCGAATCTCATCGTGCGGCTGCTGCGGTCGCTCGACCCCTCATTTCCGCGGATGCATTTTCGGACGAGTGAGATTCGCCTGCTGGACGATTTCTACGGCGGCCAATACGGCCGTCCGACGCCCGAAGGCAAAGAGGCGATCCGTTTGTTGCGCGAAACCGAAGGGCTGCCGCTCGACCCGACCTACACCGGCAAAAGTTTCGCCGGCATGACCGACTTCATTCGCCGGTTGCCCGATCGCAACGTGCCGATGCTCTATTGGCAGACGCTCAACGCGGTCGATTTGTCGGCGCAGGCTTCAACGGCGACGCCCGCCGACCTGCCCGAGCCGTTGCAGCACTACTTCAGCGAACCGTTGTACGATCCCGAATTGTAGCTAGAGCCAGATGATCGCCGCGACGATGCCGAGCACCACGACGGCCGCGACGATGGTCTCTTTGACGTAGAGCAAACCGCGCGTCCGCGCCGGGCGATCGAAATTGATGGCCGCCAACGTGCGGTAGATGCGCACGCGGCCCACGTGTTGAATCCACTTCTCCAGCTCGAGCAGCATCCGGTCCGGGTAGACGACCAATCCGCCGCCCTTCATCTCGCGAATCAGGCGCATCAACGGACGGATCGTGGTGACCAGACGCAGCGGATTGGCGAAGCGCTTGATCGCGAGAAAATCGCCCATCGCCCGCAGCGCCGAAACGCGCAGCCCGACCACCATGTTTTGGAAGCCGTAGCCCTGGTCCCACAACCGCAGGCCGAATTCGACAATGCGTTCGCGAGTGCCCTGGTAGCTGCGCGGCAGTTTGGCGAAGAGTTCGGCGAACGGCGCGGGGTCGAGCGTGCGCACGCGCCGGATGCCCATGTTGTGTTCTTCGATCGTCACGGCGAGCACGGGTNNGATGATAATGGTCGGCAGAAACCACGCGGCGATATGGCTGATGTCATAGGGCAGGCCCAACACCCGAGCCGGAAAACGGAACCAGCTTTGCAGATAGAACGGCGTCGGGCTCAGATGCCACAACTCGCCGAACCCTTTGACCAGCTCGAGCGCGCGTTGCGTCAACAGGCGCGCATCATCACGCGTCCAAGGCAGGGTCGGACGCACCGCTTCGTACACGAGGTTGGCGACCGGCTCCGTCCGCAATGCGACGACCTGCGACGCCCGCAACGCGCGGCGCAACTGCCTGGCCGCCTTCTTCAGCGGCAGTCCCTCGAATTCGCGCGTGACTTCACGGTCCACCGTCATGACCAGCGGATCGGCCCCGCCCACTTTCAGCGCCACGAGATAGTCCGTGCCCGACAACGCGACGACGACCGGATGGTCGGTGGGCTTGGGCAGCGGGCCGAACAGCCGCTTCAAATCGAGATGGGCCGGGTCGATCTGCAGGATGCCGCCGAACAATTCGCGCAGGCGACTGAACACCGGCGGCTCCTGGCCGAAGGTCAGCAGGCCCTCGGCGTAAACCTTTTGCGTGGCCGCCATCGCCGCACTCACCCAGGCCCAGAGATCGCCCGTCGTTTCCCACGCACGCCAGGCCTCGGCGTAAGCGGCGAAGAAACCGAGCTTGGCGATCTTCACCCAATTCACCCGGCGATTGAATCGCTCGCGGCAGGCTTCGTCGAGCCTCCACCGCAGATCGCCGGCGCCATGCTGATTGAACATCTCGACCGCTTGCGTCAGCAGCGCATCGTGCGGATCGAGCTCGATCATCTCCACGAAGTTGTTGTCGCTCGTCGCTTCGAGGTAGGCGCGGAACACCGTGCGGCCGTCGTCTTCCAGGATGATGGTGAACAGATTGTTGGGCTGCCAGGTCAGCAGGCCGCCGAAATCACGCAGCAACGGATACAGCACGCGAGCGTCCGCGGAAAACGGCGTCAACGGCAGGCGCNNACGTCGGCGGTCAGCGTTTCGCCCGCGGCGATCCGCGCCGAAACCGCGACCAGCTTGCGCCACGGTTCGGCCACATGCTGATGCGCAAACGCCAACACCGCGTTGCGATCCATCGCGCTCATCGTCCACCTCCCTGCCGGAGGCGTTGTTGTTCTCGCCAAAGCAGGAACGTGTCGCCTTTGATCGACTCATTGGCGTACACGTACGCGGGCGGATGACTGTCGCGAATCTCGTTCGCGTATCGCCGCGCGAACGCCGGGTCATAATGCCAACGCCGGGGGTTCTTCTCCGGGGGCACGCCCTTGGCGAACGTGTACTGCTCCGATTCATAAATCCGGATGCCGTCGAGGAAGCTCATCACCGACGCGTAGCCGCGCACCAGGTCGTGAATGCGCCACAGCCATTGCAAGCCCAGCGGACAACAGCCCGGCACGTCGACATACGCCGGGCGCGGTTTCCACCACGGGCCGACCATCCGCGGCTTTTGCCGGTAACTGTAATGCCACGTCGAGTAGATCGCGCAGTCGCCGTAAACGACCACGAAGCGATCGTCCGGCGGCGGCGGCGGATGCAGCCCGCAGAGAATATACAATGGCCCCAGCTCGCGCGCGTCTTTCTGGAAGCCCAGCTTGCTCGCGTCGATGATGTAGCGGATCAGCATCTGGCAGCCGCCGTGGCAGACGTCGCCCGAGTAAACTTCCAGGCCGTAGCCTTCGTTGCCGGTGGGCCGCCACAGCGCGCGGCGGAAACGGCGGCGGTGTTTGACGATCGGTTCGCCGACCACGTCGATATAACCAATATCGCCCTGCCCCGCCCCGCGTTGATGAGCGCAGCGCGTCAGCGAGCCTTCGAGATTGTCGAAGCCCATGAGTTGTTCGACCACCGCGTCGCAGGCCACGGTGTCCGCGCTGGCCACGCACAAACCCATTTCCACGATGTCGCCGAAAGCCGGCGCTTGTCCTTCGGCGGCGTGGAACATATCGCAGACGCACAGCGTCGGTTTCGCCGCGAGCAGAATGTCGACGAACTTCTCATGCAGCGACGAACCCATTTCGGGCCGCCCGCGGTGATGTCGCGCTTTGTCCTCATCGGCCAGCACGCCGTGCAGGTTTTTGATGCCCAGCGTGGTGTCGGTTGCTTCGTGGGTCTTGGCGACCGGCACGGTGATCCAGACATCCGCCTCGACCAGACTCTTGGGCAGATGAAGGTCCTTGAGGCAGAAGTTCTCGTCGCGGCGGACGTACACCCAGTCGTCTTCTTCGAAGTAAACGACCTCGCACCCGCACCGCGCCAGCGCGTCGTGCAGCCCGGCGAATTCGAAATGCGTGCGCGTGTTCATGCCGCAGACGCTGTTCTCGCCGACCAGCACCCGTTTGGCGCCCGCTTCTTTGCACAGCTCCGCGAGTCCGCGCAGGGTGTCGACGTGCGTGACGGTGGGCGTGCCCATCGCGGTCATCATGTTGGGTTTGAGCAGCACCGTGTGGCCGGGTTTGACCCATTGGCCGATGCCGCCCAGCGCCTGGAACGCGGCGCGCAGCGCGCGGATGCGATCATCACCTTGTCCAATGGCCACCGTGGCTCGTCGATCGATCGGGGGCATGGCGGGACTCCCGGAAAAGACGCATCAGGGTAGCAAGGGGCATCTCTGCCCGCAATGGCCGCGCTGTGATACGATGAGTCGGATTTGACGGTGGAGGAAACCATGAAGCGCGTCGGTTTGGCGGTCGCGTTCTTGC
Source organism: Deltaproteobacteria bacterium (assembly GCA_003170555.1). Lineage (GTDB taxonomy): Bacteria > Lernaellota > Lernaellaia > Lernaellales > Lernaellaceae > FEN-1099. The sequence continues at coordinate 27,547 of PMZC01000272.1, read as the reverse complement.
TGTTGCTGGCTTCATTGCAGGCCGCGGCGCAGTCAACGACCGCGGATACGGTCGAAGGCTATCTGAAGCAACTGCATGTGAAATATCAAAAAGGGGCGAACGGCGAGTTTCAATTCACGCTCGGTTTTCCGGACGCCCGCACCGAGAAGTTCATCGTGCGCGCGCTGCCCGAAGTGAAGGTGATCTACATCGCCATCGTGGACATCGCGCAACTGCCGACGGACCCGACGCGCCAGGCCGCGGTCTATCGCACGGTTTCGGAGCTGAATTACAAGCTGCTGGTCGGCAAGGTCGAGGTTGAGCCGGAGACCAGATCGGTCCGCCTCAGCTTCACCTTCGCCAACGAGAACGGCGTCGACTTCCCGTCATTCCAGGCGGTGATTCAATCGCTGCTGACGGCGGTGGAAAAAGTCCGCGAGGCGCTGCGGAGTATCTAGACTCCGTTACAGCGCCGCGGCGATGGCCTTCGCGATGTCAGCGTGGCCCGCGGCGTTCGGATGCGGCCAGATGAGCCACGGCAGCAGATAGCGCTCGGTGCGGTCGCCCCAACGTTTTTCGAGATCGACCTCCGGCAGCGAGAACGCCGCCGCCGCCGCGTGAATCAGGAAATTGTAACGGTTCTCCAGCGGCAACAGCGGCATGTCGTGCGCGCCGGGCGGCAACGTGGGGTAAGTCACAAACACCGCGGTCACGCCCAATTCGGACGCCGTCTGCGCCAGCGCCAGCAAATTCATCTGCGTCGCGGTCATCGAGCTGCGGCGCTCGACCGGCAGCTTGTTGTCGACCGGGTCGAGCGGATGTAGCCGCAGTTGAAACGCGAACCAGCGCCGGCTGAACCAGTGTCCGAGCCGAAACCACGGCCGCGGACAATCGCCCTGATGGAACGGCTCGCCGAGCGGGTGCGCCTTCAGCAAATCGAGCGGCGTCGCGTCCTGCGCGCCGACGAAAATCACGACCTGCCGCGCGCGATAGCGAATGATCAGCGGCCGAAACACGCGCGCCACATCGGCCGTGACGGCATGAGCGACGGCGGCGTTGACCACGCGGGCGTTCGCGTCGTGCTTTTTCAGCAGCGTTTCCAACCGCGCCGGCCACGCCTCATCGGCGGTGACCCCGAGACCGAACGTCCAACTGTCGCCGAAGCAAACGACATAGTGCGCGGTGTCGGCGGGAATGGAATCCACGTAACGGTTGCGCACCCCGTAACCAAACCGGCCGCGCGGCGAACCGTCGGCGCAGTATCGCGGCGGCGGCACGCCCGCGCCGATCAGCCGCAGCAGAATTTCGATCAGCAGCAGCGCGCCGATCACGATGGCGGGCGCCAGCCACCGGCCCCGGTGTTTCATGGGTGGCCCGCTTGCAATTGGCTGAGGCGTTGGCGATCGGCCTGCGCCAGCGCGGTTTGCCCGAGCGCGTCATAGGCCTTGGCGCGCATCTCCAGGGCTTGTACGTCGTCGGGCAGCAGCTTCAGCGTTTGTGAAAAACAGTCGACGGCCTCGCGATAATTGCCGGCCGCCAGCTCGACCTGTCCGCGCAATCGCCAGCCGGCCGCCGGGTGACTGGTGCGCCGCTGATAAAGCCACGCCTCGGCGCGCGCGCGATCAAACTCGTGACGATCGATGAACAGTTTGGCCAGCGCCAGGCGCGGCGCGGCGGCCTGGGTGTCGAGGCGGGCCAGCTCGGTGAAATCCGCCAACGCGCCGTCCAGATTGCCGCTGCGCTGCCGCAGCGATCCGCGCAAATATAAGCCGCGCAGGTCGGCCGGATACTTCTGCACATACTGATCCAACAGCGCCAACGCTTCGGGCAGCTTGCCGGTTTCGCCCAGGCACCGGGCGCGCAGCAGGTCGAGCGCGCGCGACGAACCCCACGCCCCGGCTTGCTCGTCGATCGCCGCCAGCGCTTCGTCCCAGCGCGCGAGATTGACCAGCGCGTCGATGAGCAGCGAACGCACGCCGTAGTCGCGCGGATGATCGCGCAGAAAGGCGCGAGCCATCGTCACCACTTTGTCGTCCTGCTTCGTTTCGTGCAACAACAGCAGCCCGCGCACCATCTCCAGCGGCGACATCTCCTGCATACTCAACGCCGATTGCACGGCCAGCGCCTCCTCATGTCGGCCCAGCCGTTCGAGCGCCAGGCCCAAGAGAAGCTGGGCTTCCGTTTCGTCGGGCGATTGCGCCAGCACCTCGCGCAGCAATTTCTCCGCGACATCGGCGTGATCCTGCAGCAACTCGATCGAGGCCAGCAGCATCTTGCCGCGCTCGTCGCCCGGATGCGCGTGGAGCAGCGCGTCGGCGTCGCGTCGGGCTTCGTCCAGGCGGTCCTGCCGCAAATACAGATCGCCCCGCGCGAGTAGCGTCGGCGCGAAGAAAGGATCGCGTTGCAGCGCGCGGGCGTAGGCCTCCAAGGCGCCCGGGTCGTCGCCTTGATCCTCCAAACAAGCGCCAAGGAGATACGGGCCGTCGGGCGAGGCCGGCGCCTGGGCGTCAAGCCGGCGTCCGACCGCGAGCCAATGCTCGTGATCGCGCGTCTGGCGATACGCCTCGGCGAGCAGCAGAAAATCGTCGGTCAGCGCCTTTTGCCTGGTGACCAACCGCTCGAGGTCTTCGGCCGCGCGACCCGGAATACCGGCGTTCAGGAAAACCTCGGCGCGAGCGCGCAGCAGGTAAGGCAAATCAGGCGAAGCGGCCAGCGGCGATTCGAAGCAGCGCACGGCTTCATCGGGCCGATGTTGGGCGACGAGCAGTCGTGCGTGCTCCACCGCAAGCCGGGCGTGCGCCGGCAGCTTCTGGCGCAAGGCCTCCAGCGCGGCCAACGCTTCGGTGGTCTGGTGTTGCGCCTGCGCCAAAACGCACCGCGCGGCGAGCACGAACGGATGATCGGGCCGAACCAACTTGGTCAGCCGACCGAGAAATTGCTGGGCCTGGTCGGGTTGATTCGCCTGCGCCGCGGCCATCGCGCCGAGCATCAACGCGGCGAGGTTTTTGGCGTCCTCGGACAACAAATCGGTCGCCGTCTTGAGCGCAACCGCCGGCTTCTTCTCCTCCAGCGCCACCATGCCCTGGGCAAAACGCACGAACGGACCATGCGGCGCAACCGCGAACGCCTGATCAACCAACCGCCGCGCATGATCGATGTCTTCTTCCAACAGCGCGACGAGCGCCAACCCCGCCAGCGGCGTGCCCTTCTGCATTTCCTGCACCGCGAGCAACAGGCACTTTTCGTACTCCGCGCGCGCCTTGAGCGGCAGACCCTGTCCGAGATACGCCTCGCCGAGATAGAGATGGATGCTATACATGCCCGGTTGTTCGTGCAGCGTCAGCAATGAGACTTCCGCGGCCTGGTAATCACCGGCTTCGAGCAGCCGCAGCACTTCCGACTCCCAGTTGGCCTCCTCGGCCAACAGATGAACCGGCAGCGCCAGGCACACGAACGACAGCAACAGCGCGCGTCGAAGCGTCATTAAAATCTCCGGGGGCATCATGCTAGCGCGATTGAGACAAAAAAAAAGGCCTTGGTAGGCCTTTTCACAGATCATTGGCGGTCCGCGGACCGCATCAGATCAACCCTATCCTAGCGCCATTCATTTCATCAGGGAGCCGTTAAACCTGGATTCATTGCGCGGCGCCGAAACACGCATCAACGGAGACAACACTTCATGCTTTTGCGCGCTCCAGGCGTGGCGCACGCGGCACTTGGCTGGCTCCTGAGATTGTCCGTTCACGCAAACCGCCTCGACGTATGTTCCGGATCACCGCACCGCTCCTTACCTCGGAGCAGCGTTCTCTGGTACTGCATTGCGAGTGCCAAGAACGAGAAATCAAGGCAATGATCCTCTTCGCGGATACTTAGCTTCATCATCGAAGGCAGGCGGCGATCGGCTTTTCAGAATTTCGAAAACAGATTTCTGAGAGTCTGACAAATAAAACGGGCCGGACGAACCGGCCCGTTGAACTGGCGTTTGCTGACAGGTCTGACGACTACGCCCCGCAGCCGCCGCCGCCGCCGCTGCTGCTGCTACTGCTGCTGTTGTGGTGCGATGAGACCCCGACGCATTGCGCGGTTTCGGCGCAATCGGTTGCCGCGTCCACGCACGCCACCGCGGCGGCGTTGGCCGTCTGACACTTGGCCATGCAATTGTCGGCGGTGGCGCCGAGATCATCGAGCAGGTTGCACTCATCCAGGCGATGGCAGAACTTCTCGCAATCCGCCGAGTTCGACGAATCGTCGTCACTCGCCGCGTCGTCATCGAGCCCTGAGTCGTCATCGGCGCCGGAATCGTCGTCCGACGCGGTGTCGTCGTCGCTTGAATCGTCATCGGGGAACGGCGTATCGCCGCGGGTGATTTCAATTTCGTAATTGTGTCGCGACGAGCTGTCGGTGAGCCGGCCGGTGACCGGGCTGATCAGTAAATACATTTTGTTGTAGGTCGTGCCGAACCCGTCGATGGAAATCGTGCCCTGGTTGTGATTGACGCTGACGATTTCCAGCGCGGAAGAGCCGCCGGATTGCATCTTGAGCACGCCTACCGCCCACATCATGCGGCTGTCGTTCAGTTCCGTGCCGACGAAGCGGAGATTGAGTTTGGGATCGCCGCCGCTGCCCGGCATCAACTCGTACAGGCTCATGCCATTGACGTACGGCACGAACCCCGACGAAACCTGCTTCTGCACGAACGGGTACGTTTGCACTCGCTTCAGGATGCTGAAGTCGGGCATGTAGTCGCCGCCGTTGAAATCTTTCGTCACGATGCGCGCCATGAAATCGAGGTAGGTCGGCGCCCAGGTCTGGCCCTGGTCTTCGATATAGGCGTTGCAGCCGTAGAGCAGGCCGTTATTGTAGCAACCGTTCCAGATATCGTAGAGCGCGCCGAGGCCGCCGATGTGCTGGTCGAGATAGAGCGGCCAGACCACGCGGGCGTAGGGCGCAAGCGTGGTGTACGAGTTGTCGGTCAGCGGATGATACGGGTTATCGGCCCAGTCGATGACATAGTAAAAGTAGTTGAAGTCGCTCGGATACACTTCCGACTCGGCCCAGGTCGCCGATCCTTCGACGAACCATGTTTCGCTTTCGCCCATATAATAATAGCAGCCGTCGATGATCGCGTGGGTGAACTGGATCGTGTGATAAAACTCGTGCGAGCAGACTTCGCGAATCGCGTCGAGGCTGCCCAAGATGCTCTCGGAGACGACGATATACGGCATCTGCGGGTCGGTTTCGTACACCGTGGTGTACGCCCCGTCGAAGTCGATGGTCGGGGCGCCGTTGCCGCTGCTGCCGATATAAATGTTCAGGTAGTACTGATCGGTATACGCCACCGGTTGATAGCCCCAGTTGACGATTTCCGTTTGCCAGATCTCGTTCTCCATCACGTCGCCCCAATTGTGGATCATATCCATGTCGGGCGAATAGCTATTGCCCCAGCGAATGGCGAAGTGCGTCGTCTTATAGGAGTTGGGCAGATTGATGCCGTCGGGGTAGTCCTGCTTGGCGTCGCTCGGCCCGGAGCGACGCGGCGCCGCATCTCCCCGCAGCAGATATCGTTCGATCGCGGCCCGCGTCTCCGGCGACAATTCGGGCAGCTCCTCGCGCAGGTATGTCAACGCCGACGTGCCGCAGAACGTCGTCGGCCCGCGACCGGCCAGGGCCTGGACATCGGTGGACTGGCGGTAGTACGCCCGCGGCAACTTGACGTTGTCGAACAAGGCGTAGGCCGTATAGAGCGCCGCCTGATCGCGGGTCAATAAACCCGCGTCGCGATCGGTGCGCACGGCGTTGAGCGATTGGGCCACGTCATAGCTTTGCGCGTGGGCGAGACCGGCGAAGAGAACGACCACGAGTACGACGATCACGGTGGTTGGATATCGGAACATCGTCTACCCTTTCCGCATTTCCCCTGGGTTGATCAAAGAACCTGCGACGAATAGTTTTCCGCACACATTTCGCGGCATTCTAAGGGTATTTCTTTTGTTGTCAATCAAATCGACAGGCGGCCGGCTATTTCCCCACGTGTATTCCCCCGCGGCGACCCCGCGGTTGCTCAAAACGAAATTCAACGGCAAACTCATGACGATCATTTATGCGTCAGCACGGAGGCGTCCGATGAACGTCCGGACTTGGTTGCTGTCTGTCGCCGCAATCGCGCTGCTGCTCGGCGGCGTCTTGTCGGCGGAGGAATTGTCGGCGCGCGACATCGTGAACAAAAGCCTCGCCCTCGACCAGGCGCCCGCGATGATCGCCGCGTGGCGGATGACGGTGGTCGACAAACACGGCGGCAAAAAGGTTTACAAGTTCAAGGTGTGGGAAAAAGTTCTTCCCACCGGCGCGAAGAAACTGCTGCGCGTGCTCGAACCCGCCGAGAACGCGAATGCCGGCTTGCTGGTCGTCGCGCAGCCCGGCGGCGACGAGCGGCAATGGTGGTTCACACCCAATCGGCGCAAGGCCCGCCCGATCAGCCCGGGCGACCGCGACGACGCGTTTCTCGACTCCGACCTCGCCTACGAAGACCTGGGCCTTCCCTCGCCCGACCAGTTCGAGCACCAGTTGATCAGCGAGGTGGTCTACAACGGCGTTTCCTGCTACCTGATCGAGTCCACCCCCAAATCGGGCGTCAAGTTCATCTACCCGCGCGTCAGAACCTGGATCGACAAGCTGACGTTCGTCGCCCAGAAAAAAGAAATGCGGGACAAAAACGACAAGCTGCTGAAAACCATGATCGCCAAGCGCGTCCAACAGATGAACGATCGCTGGACCATCGTCGAGTTGGAAATCGTGCGGCCGAATATTGAAGATGCGAAGACCACGCTGACCCTGCTCGAACGGCAGCTCGACGCGACCATTCCGGAAACCTACTTCACCCCGCAGCACCTCGAGACGCCGTAAGCCGGCGCACATTAAAAAGAAAGGGCGCGCCGCGGCGCGCCCAATTGTCCAAATCTGACTCGGCGTAACTAACGAGCCTGCGCGAGCCGCGTGTTCTGCAGATACACCTTGGCGTTCTGCTGCGCGAGGCGAGCGTCGCGTACGCGTTCCGGCGCTACTTCTTCGACGAGCGAAATGAAGCCCGGATCGGCGACCAGCGCGGCCATCTGCGCGGTGGTCAGGTTGATCGTCGCATCGGCGCGGCCGCCGTGGCAACGGATCGTGACGGTCGTCGGGTAATAGATGAGCCCAATGAACGCGCCGATCAAACCGTTGACGAACGTGGTCTCTTCATGGATGGTCGCATTGCCCGAAGGACAGAGTTTGTGGACGTCGACATTCTCTTCACCAATGATGCCGAACAGCCAGTGCGAATGCCAGTGGTCATACACCACCGCGCCTTCCGGAGCGCCGTTGCCGACGGTAAAGGTGTGCTTGAAGCAACCCACCAGGGCGAGCACGACCGCCAGCAACAACACCGCAAATAGATACTTCTTCACTTTCGTTCTCCTTCTTCTGGTTTGTTCTACTTATAAATCGGGTCCAAGCCGAGACCCCGTGCAATGACGATCTTCTGCATTTCGCTGGTGCCCTCGCCGATCTCCAGCAGCCGCTGGTCGCGGAAGAAGCGTTCGACCGCGTATTCCTTCATCAGGCCGTAGCCGCCGTGGATCTGCACCGCATCGTAAGCGATGTCTTTGAAAATCTGGGAGCAGTAGAGCTTCGCCATCGCCGCAACGTGGCCGAACGGCTTTTTTTGCTCCCGCAGCCAGGCGGCCTTGTACATGAGCAGGCGCGCCGCTTCGAGAGCCGTGGCGGCGTCGGCCAGTTTGAAGGCGTTGGCTTCGAAGTTGCCGATCGGCTTGCCGAACTGCGAACGCTCCTGGCTGTACTTGAGCGCGGCTTCGAAGGCGCCCTGCGCGCCGCCCAGGCCCATCGCGCCGATCGACAGGCGGCCGCCGTCGAGCGTCATCATCATCTGCTTGAAGCCGTCGCCGCGTTTACCCAGCAGGTTTTCCTTCGGCACGCGGCAGTCTTCGAAGTACAGCTCGCCCGTGTTCGACGAGCGCCACATCAGCTTCTTGTGCATCGGCACGGCCTTGAAGCCCGGCGTGCCGTTGGGCACGAGAATGCAGCTCACTTCCTTGCGGCCGTCGGGCCGCGCGCCGGTGATCGCCTGCACGATGCACACGCCGCTGATGTCGCTGGCGGAGTTGGTGATGAAAATCTTCGAACCGTTGATCACCCACTCGGCGCCGTCGAGCACGGCGGTCGTCTTCGAGGCCTGCGAATCCGACCCGGCGTTGGGTTCGGTCAGACCGAAGCTGGCGAGTAGTTCGCCCGTGCAAAGCTTGGGCAGCCAGCGCTTTTTCTGTGCATCGTTGCCGAAATAATAGATCGGTCCGATGCCCAGCGAGTTGCCCGCCGCGATGGTCGCCGCGGTGCTGCCGTCGACGCGCGCGATCTCCTCGACCGCGATGATGTATGACACGTACCCCACGTTCGAGCCGCCGTATTCCTCGGACACGAACATGCCGAACAGACCCATCTCGCCCATCTTGCGGACGAGTTCAATCGAAAACTCTTCCTTCTCGTCGAGCTCGGCCGCGACGGTCCCGATCTCCTTCTCGGCGAAGTTGCGAATCTGTTTGCGCAGAATGCGTTGCTCTTCAGACAGTTCGAAGTCGAGCATTTGGATTCCCCTGTTGATCATGGATTCGTCGAAACAAGCGAGGCCACATCATACGAATCGACGACTACCCAGACAAGTGCTTTCGGAAGTTCACCACAGAGGCACAGAGTACACTGAGAATTTTTCCCGTCTCTGTGATCTCTGTGTCTCTGTGGTGCAATCCGCTCAGGCCGGATTCATCCGGGCAACGCGGTCGACGACGCGCCGGTAATCGTCGACGATGCGCCGCACGATTTCGGCGAGCGGCGGGCGGTCGTGCACCAGGCCCGCGACCTGGCCGCATTGCATCGAGCCCCATTCGACGTCGCCGTCGAGCGTCGCCGCGCGGCTGCGGCCCCCGCCGATGAAAGCGAGAATCTCGTCTTTGGATTTCCCCGCGCGCTCCATTTCGATGATCGCGTCGGTCAGCTTGTTGCGGATGCCGCGCACGCCTTCGAAGCTGCGGCCGGTCACCGCGGTGCCGGTCTCGTCGATCGACAACAGGCGGTCGACGTACGCCGCCGCGCCTTCGCTTTCGGCGCACGCAATGAAGCGCGTGCCGATCTGCACCGCCTCGGCGCCCAGTGCGAACGCCGCCGCCATCGCGCGCGCGTCGGCGATGCCGCCGGCGGCGATGATCGGAATCTTGACCGCGTCGGCTGCCGCCGGCCATAGCACGACGCTGGCGACCTCGTCGGACGAAATGTGCCCGCCGCCTTCCATGCCCTCGGCGACCACCGCATCGACTCCCGCGTCCTCGCACTTTTTCGCCAGCTTCGCCGTCGGCACGACGTGCACCACGACCGCCCCGGCGTCGTGCAAGCGCTTGGTCCACACCTTCGGACTTCCGGCGCTGGTGAAAAACACTTTCACGCCCTTTTCGAGCGCGACGTTGATGATGCCGTCGGCATGCGAATAGAGCAGCGGAATATTCACGCCGAACGCGCCCTTCGTTTGCGCCCGCACCTGGTCGATGGCGCGGCCCATTTCCTCGGCCGTGTGGCTGCCGCCGGCCAGCAAACCCAGAATACCCGCCTCGGCCGCCGCCGCGCACAACTTCGCCGTCGACCACCACACCATCCCGGCACAAATGATGGGGTGCTTGATTTTGAGCAGTTCGCAAATCCGGTTCATGAGCAGCTCCGTCAGAAAATCGCGCCTGTTTATAGCAGAATTAAGACAAGCTACGCGAGAGGGGTTGGGTCAGCGGATGAGGATCAGTCCATCCCCGCTGGCGAGTGAGATGACGCCCGAGACTTCCGCCGTTGAGTTATCGGCCAGCACGCGCTGGTACGCTCCCCCGAGATCGAAATCTACCGGTGGTTCATTTCCGTCGGCGCGCACCACCACCAAAACATCTTCGCCGTGCGGCCCGCGGTAAGCGCGGGTGAAGACGCCGTTCGCGTCCTGCGTTGCCGCAGCGGTCGGTTTGCCGATGTCGCGCGCGAACACGCCGAACCAGCACGTGTCTTGAAGCGGTTGATACGGGTTCCACGAAGGCTTGATCGCCAGCACATCGTCGTCGTTTTTGAAGAGGTAAAACGCGGCCAGGTAAAACAGCACCTCGTCGCCGGTCGGGTTTTCGGCGCCGCCGCCGTAGAACGTTTCCAGCGCTACGAAGCCGCCGGCGTCGTGAGCCTGCCGTGAGAAGTCGATCAGCGCGGCCAGGCGATCGGGCGTGCCGAGCGCGCCCCAGGCCGGATACTGCAACGCGTCCTCGCACCACACGCCGATGCCGGGGCCGACCAGCGCGGCCAATCGCGCGGTCGAGCCATCCCAACTGCAATAGGTCGCGCCGTTGAACACGAGCGTCGGCGAGCCGCTCAGACTGTCGCGCACTTTGGCGAGCAGGCCGCCCACGGCCGGAAAATACCAGCCGTTGAGCGCGTCGACGTTGGTCTCCTGTGCGTCCGGAATCTCGATGATGTCGATTGGGTCGATCAGCGTCGGCAGATAGAAGCCGTCTTCCGTCGGGCTGCCGAGATTGTCGTAGCCCGGCCCGGCGAAACCGTCGGCCATCTGCTTCGCGGCGCGCCAGGCGGCGAAGTCGCGCGCGCAATCGTTCTCGACGTTGAGGAGCCACGTGTACTGATCCCACACCAGCGTGAACAATCGCGCGTCTTTGCGATCGGTCGCGCTGCCGTCGAGACCGCGTTGTTCGAGCGTGACGTCGCAACCGGCGCCATGCCAGCGCGCGCCGATCCGCCCATCATGCCGTGCGTGCAGAAAGCAATCTTCGCCGTCGCCGTATTCCGGGTGGTCGCCCAAAAACGCGGCGAAGTCCGCGCTCTGCTGCGCGAAGGTCGCGGTCTCGGGCCCGACCGCCGGATTGTCGCACGTGCCCGCGGCGTCGTTGGTGTTGAAGAGGTGCGCGAGTTGCCACACGAGCCAGCGGCCACGCGGCTGGTTCTTCTTGATCTCGTCCCACGTCTGCTGCATGGGCTGGTCGTTTTGGCTGATGATCGCCAGGTCGACGTGGCTCGCCGCCCAAGCCTGGTCGGCGCGATAGATTTCGCCGTCGTAGCCGCCCAGATCGCCGTAGTAGTTGAAGTCCACCACACCGAAGTTGAACGACGGCGACGGATCGGCGGAGTCGTCATCGGCGGATTGATCGTCGTCGCCGCTTTCGCCGGCCGACGAGCAGCCGGCAAGGCACAGCAGCATGACCGAGGCGATCAAAAACAGGTCTGCGCTAGGCGCGCGTCGGAATCGAGGCTTCACTCGGCGGCGCCCCAAGACAGCGCGACGTGGCGCGCCTGGCTGACCACGCCGTCGTCGCCGGAGCCGCTGGTCTGCTCGACGAGAATATCGACGCTGCCCTGAAGCGGATCGACCGCCGTGGTGTAGAGCTCGCCGGTCACCGAATCGGGAGTCGGCCCTTCGACAGAGACAATCTGGAAAGTCCCGGTCAGCCCGGCGGGATCGAACTGGGCCGTCAGGAATGGGTCCGCGAGCCCCTGGTGGTCGGCGGCGACGGACTGCGCCAGCACCGCCGACCAGGTCTCGGCAAATGCGCCATCCGCCGTGTCGAAGTTGATGGACACCTCGACCTCCAGGCGATTCAGGCACTCCGCGGCGAATTCGCTTTGACCCTGCGTGGGCGCGGACTCGATCTCGCGAATCTCCCCGCCGTCATAGGCGATCGTCACCGTCAGCTCGGTTTCGCCGCCGAGCGGCGACTGGGTCAGGATCGAGGTGTCGCTGGTATAAACCGCCGTCGTGGCGAAGCCGCCTCCGACCGTGTCCAACAGATCGGAGGCGGAGATGCCCAACAAGGCGCTCACCTCGTCAACGTCCGCGAGGACATTGGCGGTCTCCGTGCAGGTTTGGAAGGCGTTCTGACCGCCGTCGTCGGCGCCGTGATCGTCATCATCGTCGCCGCCGCAAGACGCGACAAGCGAAAGCAGACAGGACAGAACCACCAGTAGAGTCAAACGAAAAAGTGTGCTCATCGCGTACTCCGTATCCCGCCCCGGCAACTCTCGAATAGCACCCGCTTGCCGGAACGGTCAAGCTCGGCCGGGCCGACGCGCGGCGCCTGCACCCGCGGCGCGCCGTCGCGAAAAAATCCGGTGTCGACCTTTATTTCGACCCGGCGCAAATGATCGGATGCTCGAGTTCCGGTATTCCGCACATATGATTCTTCGTTTTCCTCGCAACCCTGGTTCCTATTCGTGACATAACAACGCGTCGTTAAGGAAATGTATTAGCTGAATTGCAGAACCAAAAATAGCCGTACATATCTCTCGAAGATCGCGTTGACCAATTCCCCAAACTGCGGCGACTTTTTTATACCTACTACCTTTTCTGTGCGCGCTTCCACTGCTTCTTAGAGCTTGAAGGTCGCGAAGAAAATCTATATGAGATTTCCAATTGGCGACTCCGCGTGCGTCAAAAAAAGCCTCAAGAATCGAGATACTTCCTTGGGCCTCACGGCTTGCGTTACGAGACAGCTCTTCTTCGTTTAATGAGTCGACTAAAATTTTTGCAAGTGCAAGAATTTGCGCATCGAACTCAGCTTGGTCACCCGTCAATGGAATCCGCAACGCTGCGAAAAAATGCGAGTCGTCGTTGGACAACGGCAAGAAAAAACACCAGCCAAATGCGCTTTCCCAACGACGCTGAAACTCCTTAAATTCTTGCTTAAATAAAAGGTGTTTTTCCGTCGGATCGGCGAATTCTGCCATTACGCCGCGCTTGTGACTTACTTCGCTAATTGCGCCATCAGGAGGAACATTGAAACTACCCCAATACTGTTGTTCTTTCTCGCCTAGAGTCTGCCCAAGGTCGCCCAAGAAAACGATGACATATCGTGGGTGATTATTGTCCAGACGCAGGGTCCACAAGGAACCACAGTTAAGTTGGCCGTCCTCTACAGAATATTTTCCTGGTTGGCTGTAATACTTTGAAAGAACTTCTTTTTTGAAGAATACAGGAGTAACGAAGTTTGGATTCCCAGGGTTCTTCCCAAAAAAATCGGCAAGTACTTCCGGATTGCAAGTGAATGTGACCGGGTTTCCTTCATCGTCAATTCCAATAATAAAATTCTCATACTCCTTGGGTTTTTCATCATCCAAGTCGTTCTGGATTCTGACCTTTTCGGGAGCTCCGACGAGCTTCTTCCCATAGAGAGATGAGTATGTTTGTCTTTTCTTCACTATTGGTGGCTCAGACGGCCCAACAAATAACTGATAAGTAGTTTTGTTCTCGACAATTTGATCCCGGATCACTCCTAATCCGAGTTCGTCCAATGTTAGTTGCGAATATCGTTGAACCGAGAAATAAAGCGCTAGGTGCATTCCCCTGGAAGAAAGATACTCCTTCAACGTTGACAGTCTGATTTTTATCGTATCCCCTTCAACGCGCACCACATCTTCCTCGTCTCCGCTGCTTTCGTCTATTCTCACGTATCGGTTTTCGCGTGAATCGAAATACAGATTGAAAAATAGCCGAAATTCCTCTGTTATCTCTCGGCAATCCGGCTTGAGCTCATAAAAGTTTCTCCAAATGACCAATGGTTCGATACCGTCATCATTGCCATATCGAAAATACTTTTCTGAAAGCTCCCCGTCTCGGTTATAGACTATCGTTCCGGGTCGCCCGTAACCCAATTGTAAATCCCATCTCGGATTTTGAAGCGATCTTTCTACGTAGTCGTTGGGAATAAAAGCGCAATATAGAATGACACTTTCACGGTCCGAGTTACGATTTGAAAATACGACGACCCACTGCTCGGTACCGGCAGTCGTACGGATATTTTTTAGCCAGTCCTCTTGGAGAATGAAACTGCGTTCATTATCTGATGTTTCCACGATCACCTCGCAAGTCCGAAGATCGGTCGGTTGACTAGTGTGATCACTAATGTTCGCGCCGCATTATTTGTTATGCAAGAGCAAACTTGACCCGCTCCATCCCGCGCGCTTACGATAGCCGCGCCACGATCTAATGAGGTGACGATGATTCTGATGGAGCTCGAGACCGGGCCGTTGCAGGTCAACACGTACATTGTCGGCGACGAGAAGACGAAGGAAGCGATGGTCGTCGATCCCGGCGGCGATGTCCCCAAGATTCTGACCGCGCTGGCCAAGCACGGCCTGACGTGCAAAATGATTTTCAACACGCACACGCATTGGGACCACACCGGCGGCAACGCCGAGCTCAAGCGGGTCACCGGCGCGCCGATCGTCACCCACGCGGACGAAGCGGCGGCGCTCGGCAGCGCGGCGGAGCAGGCGTCGTTTTTCGGTATGAGCGTGCCGAGCAGCCCGCCCGCCGATCAACTCGTGAAGGAAGGCGACACGGTGCAGGTCGGCGCGTTGTCGCTCAAGGTCATCGAACTGCCGGGGCACAGCCCGTGCGGACTCGGCCTGCTGATCGGCAAGTTCGCCATCGTCGGCGACGCGCTGTTCGCCGGCTCGATCGGCCGCACCGATTTCCCCGGCGGCGATCTGCACACGCTGCTGGACAATATCCGGCGCAAGCTGTTTACGCTGCCGGATGACACGGTGGTGCTGTCCGGCCACGGTCCGCGCACGACCGTCGGGCAAGAGAAAAAATTCAATCCGTTCTTCTAAGGAGCAAGATCATGCTGGCGGGCAAAAACGTGGTGTTGGGGGTGACCGGGGGCATCGCGGCGTACAAAGCGGCCGAGCTCGTGCGGCTGCTGGTCAAGGAGGACGCGACGGTGGACGTCATCATGACGCGCAACGCCGCGGAGTTCATTGCGCCGTTGACCTTCCAGACGCTGTCCAACCGGGTGGTGCACGTCGAGACCTTCAAGCTGCTCGTAACGTCGGACATCTCGCACACCACCCTCGCCGACCGCGCCGACCTGATCATCGTCGCGCCCGCGACGGCGAATTTCATCGGCAAGTTCGCGAACGGCGTGGCCGACGACATGCTCACGACCACCTTGCTCGCCACGCTCGCGCCCGTGTTGGTCGCCCCGGCGATGAATCCGAAAATGTGGGCGCACCCGGCCGTGCTCGAAAACGTAGCGCGGCTCGCGGCGCGCGGCGTGGATTTCATCGGGCCGGAGGAAGGCGAAGTCGCGTGCAAAGATATCGGCCGCGGGCGCATGTCGGAACCGGCAGATATTCTGGAAGCGGCCGAGGGCGTGTTGACGCCGCCGCGTCTGCGCGGCAAACGCCTCGTGGTCACTGCCGGGCCGACGCGTGAGCCGCTCGATCCGGTGCGCTTCATCTCGAATCGCAGCAGCGGCCGCATGGGCTACGCGCTCGCTCGCGCCGCGCGCTTGATGGGCGCCGAAGTCGTTCTCGTCAGCGGCCCGACCGCGCTGGTTCCGCCGCGCGATGTCGAAGTGATGAGCGTCGAAACCGCGCTCGAGATGCAGAAGGCGGTGAAGTCCGCGTTCGCCAAGGCCGACGCGCTCATCATGGCCGCCGCCGTCGCCGATTTTCGCCCGGCCGCGCCGAAAGACGCCAAAGCGCCGAAGGATGAATACGGCGATCAACTCGCGCTCGCGCGGAATCCGGATATCATCGCCGGGCTGGCCAAGTCCAAAGGTAAAAAGCTGGTCGTGGGTTTCGCCGCCGAAACCGGCGAGGCCGACGCCAAGGCCGCCGCGAAACTGAAGCGCAAGGGGCTGAGCGCGATCGTCGTCAACGATGTGTCCGAGCCGGGCATCGGCTTCGAAAGCGAGGACAACGAGGTGCGCATCCTGTTCGCCGACGGCCGCAGCCTGTCGCTGGCCCGCATGGCCAAGGCGGATTTGGCGTTCGAGATACTGATGGCGTTGTTTTCGTAGGGGCAGGTCTTAGACCTGCCCGGCAGCGAAAGGGCGGGTCTGAGACCCGCCCCTACGATTGAAAAGGGCGGACACCTCGGTCCGCCCCTACGGTCAATTCACCATCGATTGGCGGTTACAACAACTCGTCCACGTTGTCCTGAATCTTCTTGATCGCCTCGATTGCCTCGTCGATCAATTCCTTGCCGCCCATCAGGTAGGGGTAATGCACCCACACGGATTCCTCGAACGCGGCCTTCTTGCTGACCGGCAGATCATCGGCGTGCTTGGCGGTGATCGCCTCGCCGTAGCGCTCGCGGATCGCCGGGTAGTAATCGGCGGTGACCGGGAAAATATCGCGGCCCGGCAGCGGCACGTAGAAATCGCCGTCGAACATGAAGCCTTCCATCATCAACGCTTCGAGGAACTTGTCGCGGTGCAGGCCTTTGAAGCCGGCGGGGTCGTACTTGAAGATGTACTGATAATGCCCCGGCGTGGTTGTGCGCTTGTCGAGCTCGATGACCGACAGCCCTTTGATCTTGCGCAACTGCTCGCCGAAGTACGCCGCGTTCGCCGCGCGCTGCTTGGTGCGCTCGTCGAGCTTCTCGAGTTGGGCGATCAGCACCGCCGCCTGGAATTCGCCGAGGCGGTAATTCCAACCGAGCAGGAAGCCTTCGAATTCGTCGTAGCCCGGCTCCTTGCGGCCGCAATTCACCAGGCTGTGCAGCTTCTGGTTGAACATGTCGTCGTTGGTGATGACGATGCCGCCCTCGCCGGCGGTGAGGAGCTTGCTTTCCTGGAAGCTGAAGGTGCCCAGGCCGCCCATGGAACCGGCGCCGCGGCCCTTGTACTGGCCGCCGTGGGCGTGCGCGCAATCTTCAATCACCACCAGCTTGTGGGCCTTGGCAATGAGGCAGATCTCGTCCATGTCGGCAAAGCGCATGGCGAGGTGGACGGGCATGATAGCGCGCGTCTTGGGGGTCAACGCCGCTTCAATCAGCCTCGCATCCAGGCAGTACGTGTCAGGGTCGATGTCTACAAATACCGGCACGGCATTGAGAAGCAGGATGGGCCCAACCGTGCCCTCCCACGTGTAGGCGGGAACAATAACTTCGTCACCTGGCTTGATACCCGCAGCCTTCAAAGCGATTTCAATCGCGATGGTTCCGTTCGAGACCGCCACACCGTACTTCGCGCCGTGATAGCGAGCAAACTTCTGCGCGAAAGCATCCGCATACTTGTTGGGGAAAGGGAAACCGCCCCAGTTGCGGCTGGCGAGCACCTTCTGCAACCCACGTGCCTCCTGTTGCCCGAAGGCCGGCCATGCTGTAAAAGGCTTCCTGCGGATCGGCTTGCCACCGGTAATTGCGAGTTTTCCCATTAAAGTTCCTCCCCCAACAAGACAACTTCGACGTCAACGCATCGGTGCTAGCCCCACAAGGGGGCCTGCCCGCCACTGCCGGGAAAAGACCCCTCACCCGACCTCGTCCCTCGGCCACCCTCTCCCCTCGGAGAGGGAAAAACTCATCGCGCGCACCGGCGCGCTGAAGACCAGGATTCCCTTCTCCCTCAAGCGTGCGGGGGCCCTATATTGGAGCCCTTGCGACTTTCACCTCTTCATTGATCTCCCGTAAAGGGGCGATGGCTGTAGATCCAAAATCGTTTA
The DNA here is from genome assembly GCA_003170555.1 of Deltaproteobacteria bacterium. Taxonomy (GTDB): domain Bacteria; phylum Lernaellota; class Lernaellaia; order Lernaellales; family Lernaellaceae; genus FEN-1099. Next base: position 10,042 of record PMZC01000272.1, on the reverse strand, counting down.
TGCGCCCTCATACGCGGTGCGCAGCCACGGTTTCAGCGTGGCAAGATCGCGCTCGGCAGCGGCCATCACGGCATCATCATTTTCCCGGGACAAGGCAATGCCTTGTTCGTCCGAAACCCCGGGGATCTGATATTCGATATGAAGCGAGATCGGGCCGTGGAACCCACCCGCCGCGGCCATTTTCAAAAACTCCTTGTACTTACACATGCCTTCGCCTAAGGGGCAGGTGGTCTCACGCCACCCTTCCGACTCAGTTTTCTTGAAATAAAGATCCTTAACGGCCATCATCTTCATGCGCGGCATCACCAGATTGGCGGCGATTTTCCAGCCTTGTGCTGCGCCTTCCGCGGTCGCATTTTCGAGGTCGTAGTAATACCCGATCCACTTCGGGTCCAGGGTATCGATCAGGGGCGAGACGTCCCAGAACTGTCCGCCCATGTACCCGGCGTGATTATGAAAACCCACCTGAACCCCGTGCTCTTTCGCCAGGTCCGCGAATCCGCGGAACTGAGTGCACGCTTCCGCAAGTTCCTTGCGAACATCCACAAGCTTATAGTGGTAGTAACCGGGCTTCAAAAAGGGAATGGAGAGCTTGGCTGCCGTGCTAAGGATGGGCACGGTCGTCGGGTCGTCACGGCTCACAAGCTGCGTGGTAATCATGGGAACTTCCAGACCTTCATCGCGGATGGCGGCAACAGCCTTGGGCAGGTCCTCCGCGGCGCGTTCCGGCAGCACGTGTCCTTCCGACCGCACTGTCAGATCGATTCCCCCGAAGCCCGCGCGTTTGGCTTTTTGCGCCAATTCCCGCCAGGTCAAGTGGGGAACCGGCTTGGAAAACAAGCAGAGCGTGCCGCGAAAGGGTCCGGGGGTCGGCGGTAAAGCCTCCGAGCGGACGGCGGATAAACCCACCCCCGTCAACGTGGCTGCTGACGATACTTGCAGAAACCTGCGCCGGGAAAGTTGCCTTCTCATACCCTCTTCCCTTCCTACCCATAAATCGATCTCTCGCACGTCGCGCGGGTATAGCCCCCCGCGCAGCATGAGCTGCCACACGACGTAGCGCGGGCGTCCCGCCCGCCCTTACAACTTTGCGGGCGGGACGCCCGTGCCACGCAAGTCCGCCCCGCCTCAGCCTTTTCACACCGCGCCGATGCCCAGACCGTTCAAGTGCGAGGTATCCATGGTGCCGTCCGTGATATGAAATACACCGGGAAAGCGCTTATCCCAGCCCTTGTTAGCCGCGGGCATAAACTGCCGCGAGTTAGCTTCAATCGCCTGGACGCCGGGCACGTGCGCGGCAAGACTGGCGGATTGAATCAGGGACGCGCCAGGACAGGTGAGATCCTGCACGCACAGGAACATCTTGTTCTTTTCCATGACCGGAGTAAGGATCATCATCGTGCTCTGCCCCTTGCAAGCTTTGAGCGCCGCCCCCGTGTAACCCATTTCGCGCGAAAGCAGCAGCGCGTGGAGATCAGTCAGGGACTCATCAATGACCACGGGTTTCAACTTTGCCGCCTCAAACATCACATTCTGCCGGTGAGTATCGAGATCGCGTGCCGTGGGCTGCTCGACATATTGAATCCGCGCAAATCCTTGGGGCGTCTTCTCCTTCACCATGTGTAGGAAATCGACAAGATACTGAACGTTGGGGCATCGCTCATTGAAGTCAAGCGAGTAGACCCAGTCGCTGACCCCACGCTTCTCTTCCGTCTCAGTGGCTACGCGATCAACGCTGAGCACGCGTTCCGAGTCCCATTGCAAGTCGTCGCCATCCAGTTTGATTTTGAGATGGGTCAGCCCGTTAAAATTGATCCATTGGGAAAGTGTCTCCGGCAGGCCGTCGTTGACATGATGCTTGATGTCGGATTCCACGATGGGATCAATGGCGGAAACCAGGTGGTACAGCGGCATGCGGGGTTTGGGTTCCTTCCGAATATACTTTTCCGGGTATTCTCCCTTGTATTCCGGCCCCACGTAGTAGGAAAGGTCGCGATTCATGAACTCGGGACCATAGGTGTGATAACAGTTCAGGCCGTGCAGCTTGCCGTAAGCATCGTGAACCGCCGCATCAAAGGCACTGGCGGTTACCAGGGTGCATAGCTTGGGAATGGGTTCGGCCAGCTTGGACGCCTGCGAGATTTCAGCCGCAGCCTGCAAGTACTGGGGCTCGAGCGCCCAATTGAGTTCAATGGGATGGCCATACTCTTTAAAGCTCCCGGTCAGGGTGGAAATGCGCCCCGCCAGGGTTTTCATGGCGCCCAGAGTGGTGTCATACGAAAGGACCCGGGAGGGAAACGACCAGATGTTTGCGACCGGCATCGAACCGAAGCCCTTGGCGGTCTTGCCACCCTTTGAACTCACCGTACACCATACGTTCAGGATTGTGGCCTTGGAGCCTACGATACCGCCGAATTTGATCGGGACGCGGTAGTCGTAGTCTTGGTATTCGATACTTACTTCTTCCATGCGGATGTCGGATGTTTTGGGCATGCTTGCCTTCAGGATTGCCGGAGCGCACGCCAAGCCCGCAGTTACGGACTGGAGAAATGCGCGCCGTGCTACGTTCCCCATAATAACCTCACGTCGTCGCTTTGATCATTAATGGCAAATGGTAGTGGAGAGCACCTGTAGCACGAACCTGTTTCGTAACGCTGCGGCTTTTCCTTGCCGACCGGGAACGAGCCACGAGGCTACAGAGCAGGTCCGCGCTACACCTGCTTTTCTGGCAGTGAACCATCCTCGCGGTCATCGGAGGAATGGACACTGCGGAAGGCTTCGATCTTAGACACTCTGAAAGAATGGGCAGGGTCTCTCCCGGCCGGAACCGACCTCGAGAGAGACCCTGCCCTGAGATCTACGACTGACTAGAAAAGAATCTTGACGGCTATTTCTCCGATGCGAGGAGCCTGAACGCTAAACGCCCCGCCAAACGAACCAGGACCGTCGTTGATGAGGCCATCCACCCCTCCGACGAATTGGGCGTGGTTGAAGGCGTTAAGGAACTCTCCCCGGAACTCCAGCTTGAGCCGTTCGGTCACCTTCAAATCCTTCATCAGGGTTAGGTTCCAGTTGTTGAGCCCTGGCCCCGCAAAGTATCTCCGGTTGGCGTTACCTTGCTGCCCAAGAGCTTCGTAGCTGAGAGTCGCGGTGTTGAAATACGGGTTGACCAAGGCACCGTTGCTGCCAACGTACTGCTTTCGCGGGTTGCGGTTAACGTAGATAGCGCCCGGGGCGCGGATGGGCGCGTCCGTGAAGCCGTATTGCGGTGAGTTGCTCGTACTGCCCACCAGTGAGTTGTCGTCATTCTCGGAGATTTGCACGGGAGTTCCGTTAGTGAAGGTGGTTATGCCCGAAATCTTCCACCCTCGCGTCGCCCGGTTACTCATACGGAAGAGCTTGTCGAAGGGGATTTCAACCGTGTAGCTGGCCGAAAAATTATTGGTAATGTTAAATACGGAGAGGGCTTCGAATTGGCGATTGTTGCCATAGAGGAACACCTGGTCTCCGAAGCCGGAACCATTATCCATCGATTTGCTGAAGGTGTAGGAAACCAGGAGTTGCGAGCGCCCCGCCGTTTTGCGCAGCGAGATCTGCAAGGCATGGTAGTCGGAGTTCCCGGCATCCAGGTAATAACCGTTGTCGCCAAAAACCGCCCCGCCGGTGGTTGGATTGATCGAGTTAAACGGACCGCGGACGGTTTCCCCACCCGCCGGACCACCCACCGGGAAGAAGACTCCGGTTTCGCCATACGGTCCGCAAGTGGGGGTATTAGATAATACAGCACTCGCATTGCTCAGGCTTTTGCAAAGCGCCGGATTGGCAGGATTGTTTTGGGCATCGAGAAGAAGGTGATGGCCGAAGGTTCCGACGTAACTCAGAGTCAACAGCGTGTTCGCCTGAAGCTGCCGTTGAATGGAGAAATCCACGTGCTCAGCGTAGGGGGTGGGAGAATTCTTCAACGGAGAAACATCCCCTCCGAAAGGCTCGAAATTCGCCCAATTGATGTTGGTTGCACCTTTCTGAATCGGTGGGACCGGGAAGGGCTGTGGTGCAATGGTCCCGGTTTGCCGATCGGTAAAGGGCGCATTATACAGGGGGTAGGTCCCGCAACAGTAAAATAACCCATAGGGTGGAGCGGCAAAATTGAAAGTGGAGGCTCCCTCGATGTTGGTATAGTACATGCCAAAACCCGCCCGAATGCTGCTCTTGCCCGCGTCGCCAAAAACCTTGTGCAGGAGGTTATTGGAGAAGTTGGGGGCATAAGCCACACCGATGCGGGGGCCGAAATTCTTGTAGTTCGTGTTGGCAAAGTGAGTGGGAATGCCGGGATCGCCGGGGAACACATAACCTGCCGGCGCCGTGGGGAAAATTGTGGATTGCGCTCCCAAGGTTAAATCGGGGTTGCGATTATGCGAGTCCGACCAATACGGAGTTGTCTCCCAGCGTACGCCGTAATTGACGGTGAGGTTGTGCGTTACACGCCAACTGTCCTCCCCATACAGCCCGAGGTAGTAGCTCCTCAGGGCCAAGGAGGAGGCAGCGCCCTGGTACCAGTAATTGACCGCGCCGATCAGCATGTCGGAAAGGTCAAGCCCGGTCTCACCACCGCTAAAATTAAAGCCACCGTTACCGCCATTGTTCGGATGGCCGACCCAAAACTGATCGGCGTGATAGTTGGCGCCAAACTTGATCGTGTGATTCCCCACGATTTTCGAGAAGTCATCCTGGATCTGGGATACCTGGTCATATTGCGCAATAACCGAGTTAAATTGTCCCAAGGTGAAATGGTTGAATTGCACTTCCGGCCAATTGGCATAGCCGGCGCCAGCCTCTTCATAAAGGCCGCCAGCACCAGGTGCGGCGAACCCGAGCGAGGAGAGCGTCGGCCCCGTGGATGGCGCTAACCCTGTGACGTTCTTGTTGTGAACATAGCTGGCGGTGAACTGGTTGACCATGGAACCGCCAAAGGAAGTGCTAACGCCAAACGTCAGCAATTGCGCCTTTCCCACGGTATCATTCGGGAAACCCGGGACCGTGCTGCCGCCATACCCAGGATTAAAAGGTTGAGGGTTGTTCCAGGGGTTGTTGTGGTAGTAGCCGGTAATCATACCGATGCGACTATTGCCATCAATCCGCACAGACCATTTGTCGTCCCTAAGAGTCGACGGATAGGCGGAGGTGGAGAAGTACGGAGTGCCGGGAACGTTGCCGGCAGGGATGAGCTTAAGGGTATTCGCGGCTACAGGGTCCCATGCTGTCTTGGGAATAACATAATTAGGAAATACGCACTGAGTGGTTGTCGCGCATTCCGCTCCAAAGTAAGGCTCACCCGAGGTTATAGTGCCTGCTGGTAACCCCAATCTGGTGTTCAGGAGGTTGGCAAAATAGGTGCCGTTCACCGCCGCATTCGGATGTGTAGCAATGGTCGCCGCCTGATCTTTCACATTTCCCTGGATGTCGGCGGCCGAGGGGACGAGGATATCCCCACTATCCACCCCGGTGGTATTGCGTGTCCCCTGATAATCGCCAAAGAAAAATATCCTATTCTTGAGGACCGGGCCACCAAAAGTGCCGCCAAATATGTTCTGCCTCAATGTCCCGCGAGTCGCAGAGTAAAAGTTGCGGGAGTCCAGTTTCGAATCGCGCCAAAAATCGAAAGCGTCACCATGAAACTGATTCGTCCCGGATTTGGTGACGACATTCACCTGCCCGCCGCTATAGTTGCCGTATTCAGCCCCGGCGTTGCTGGTGATGATGCGGAACTCGGCGATGGAGTCAAGGTTGGGGACAACGATCGTGCCCCCCATGTCTCCCTCCACCACGTTGGCCCCGTTGATCATGTAACCGTTGTTGACGTCCCTCTGTCCACTCATGGACAGGGTACCGTCATTAAGGTAATTCGAGGGGGCAAGGGTGCCGAACATCGTCACATTGATGGGCACGACTCCGGGTTGAAGGGCCAGAAGGTCCGTGAAGGAGCGGCTGATTAACGGCAGATTGACCATCTCTGCCGCCGCCACAAGCTCGCCCGTTTGCGAGGTTTGGGTATTAACCTGTGCCGCGGAAGCAGTCACGGTGACCTTCTGAATTTCCGTTCCTACTTGCAGCACCGCATCGACGCGCAAGGAGGTATCCACGTCGATGACCAGACTCTGCTCCTGATATTCCTTAAAACCCGCCTTTTTGAAGCTGACGTCGTAGGTACCAATAGGCAATGCCGGGAAGTTATAGAACCCGACACTGTCGGTCTGGAGGGTTTGGACCACGCCGGTTTGCGTATTCCGGGCCGAAACAGTTACCCCAGGGACTACCGCTCCCTGTGCATCACGGGCTGTCCCAGAGATGTTTCCCGTCGTCTTGCCAAGAAGCAGTGCGGGGGCGAAAACCAACAATGCAACGAACAATACGCTCTGCCTGCACCGACTTGCCCTTACAAATCTTAGTGACATCGCGGTTCCTTTCCGGCTCAGTGGCCGCGGCGCTCCAACCAAGTAAGTAGAGAGGGCGCCGTATCAAACTAGGTTCAGATTGTTGTTCAGCATCGCTTGCTTTCTTACAGTTCGACAAAACCCGGCACGACCATAGCCACTTACGTTCCCGTTAAATGTCATATCTACTCCAGGATTTGGTCACTTTCGTAGAACCGTCCCAACGTCTGACGTAAACACAAGGAAATACCCACGCCGCTCAGACTCCAAAGCAGATACCCGAGCGGCTAAGTCTCCAAGAGTGTAATATTCCCGGAAACGTATGGGAGCAAGCACAATGCCAACTTTCTAAATTTGTCCTATTGAGTTAACATGTTGACAACTAAATGAATAGATGACAAAAGGGCGGCTTTGTTTCCTACTTACATTCGGATATTCCATTAATCACAGTGGAATTATACCGTATTCCATACATACTTATTTCACTTGTGAAGTTATTGCCGCCCAAATGACCACCCAACACCTCTCCTAATTTCGCGCGCAGCGTCATCGCGACGAAAACCCAGATATCCCGCGCAGCCCGCGTTAATCTCTTTCATCTGGAACCAAAAGCACCGCAAGGATTGCGCAGAACGCATACTTTCTTGTCCCTGTTCTTCTGACCTGGGACCTTGGACTTTGGACCCGCTTTCTCGTCACAGTTCTGTTGACAACCCAGGTTGGCTTCGGTACCGTCTTTGCGGATTCCGCCTGGGCCCAAGGCGGCGCGCAATAAGACGGAGATCCGCCTGGGCAACGGGGGCTTTCTCCGTTCCCATGCCGCACCGTTTTGCGCTCCAAGGCGGGGCAAGCCGTCACGGACAGTGTTTGGTGGGGACACGGGGACACTATGATTACCTTCAAGAAGGTCATCAGGGGATTGGTTTGGGCGGTGGCGCTCGTTCTGGCGTTTGTGGTCATCCGACAGTTGACCCAACCGGGGCCGCGCCCTCCCATGGAGGTCCCGAGCCCCTCACCTGATGAGGCGACATCCTCCACGCCAGCGCCGTCGCCGCCTCCCGCTGGTGAGAGTCCTCAGCCCGCTTCCGAGCAGGTCACACCACCTCAAACGACAGGCAGACCTCCCATAACGGGTCACCCACCGCTGTCAATGCAAAAGCCCAAGCTGGACCTTAACGCGTGTGAATACTATGCGAAACGTGGCGACTACGAGGAAGCCGTCGTCTGTTACCGGGAGAGGCAGAAACTGGATCCTTCCAACGATTCCATTCGCCAGAGGATCGAGTACATCATTAAATCCTGCAAGAAAGAGAATGAAATCCTGCAGATCAACCTGAATTGTGATCCGAAACCAGAGGCGAAACCTTCTGCGGCCAATTCCCCCAAGAAGAGCTGACCAGTCTCACGCAGACGGAAAACGCGAGCACAAGTTGGAAAGGGTAGTTTGGGGCGAGTGGACAGTGCATAGCGGATGGTTGCACCTCCCTATTCCCTAGCCCCCAACCCCGGACCTTCTTTCTCCGGTTCGGCACACGCGCTACGGAACTAACTCGCAACCCTGTAAGTGGCTTTCAATGCACGTCTGATTTTTATGAAAGAGCGCATTACTCGGCGCAAGCCTCTGTGCGGTGCGGAATTCCGCAGAGGCGTCAGACCAATTCCGGGTCTTGCCCAGCGCAACGCCCAGCCCGTTATGGGCGAACGGATCGTCCGGACGCACGGCAATCAGCCTTCGCAAGAAAGAGGCGGCTTCTTCCGGTCGATCCGTCGCAAGGTAAGCCCTGGCCAGGAAATAGAGCGCATTGGGGTCCTCTGGCGTTGACTGCAATACAGCCTGGAAGCGGCTTATCGCCTCGTCCGGCCGGTTTTGGAAAAGCAAGGCTAAGCCGTAATTATACGAAGCGCGAACATTCTCAGGATCGAGGCGCAAGGCCTGCTGAAGCGACAATATGGCCTCCTCGATATGGCCCGTCTGGAGAAGCTTCTCACCCTCGGCGACGTAGGAATTGACGCGTGCCCGGTCGGCAGATCTTTTGGTCCCCTGCTCGAAAAGGAGGATCTCCTGAGCCGCTTCCTCATTCTTGCCTGCCTTTTGGAGGGCTTGTCCAAGCATGTAATGGACCTGGGGTTCGTGGGGAAGCAATTCCACCGCGCGCCGCAGTTCCACGATCGCCTCTTCCAGCCTTCCCTGCCGGCGCAGGGCGACTCCTAGGTCACGGTGCGCCTCGCCGAAGTCCGGGCGCAGCTCGATCGCCCGCCGAAGTGCCCTCTCCGCCGCATTCAGATCGCCGGATTCGAGATCGAGATTCCCCAGGGCGGCTGCATATTCGGGGGCTTCGTTGCTGAACTTGATGGCCGCCCGAAATTCCGCCTCCGCCTCGGCGAATTTGCGGTTAACCTGGAATACCTTGCCCAATTCAAAATGGAGGTTGGGGTCCCGAGGGGCATACCGCAACGCCGTGCGGTACTGTGCCAGGGCCTCTTCACTGCGGTGCTCAACAGCCAAAAGGCGGCCCAGCGCCCGGTGGGCCTCGACATCCGCGGGAGCAAGCTCGATTGCAATTTTCAGCTCCTTTTCCGCTTCCTGATTCTGGCCTTCGTCCACCAGCATGATACCCAGGTTGCGGCGGATCACGGCGTCGTGCGGAGCGAGCGCGCAGGACTTTCGCATTTGGGCAACGGCCTCGTGGCGGCGGCCGGCAGCGTCCAAGGCTGCCGCCAAGTTACTCAAAAGCCGAGGGTCGTTGGGCCGTCGCTGCGTGGCTCGCTGCAGCATCTCCACGGCCTCGGCAGCAGCACCCCGCCTCATCAATGCGACTCCGAGGTTGCCGAGGCACTCGACATTTTCCGGATCGCGCACAAGCGCCTGGCGGAAGTTTTCTTCCGCTTCTTTGACCCGCCCTTGCTTCATCAGCTCCAAGCCGGTGGAATTCAGGCGCGCGACAATCTGCGCCGCGTCCTCGGCGCGTGCTACAGCGCCCGTTATGAGAAGGAACAGGAATACGATGACGGCGGCTTGTCGTTGCGGAGCCCACATTTTGTGCAGTATCGCCCGGCGCTGTGGAAAGACGCAGAGGCTCGCTTCCCTCGCGGGGAGCCGGGGATCTCCGCCACGAGTATAAACCAACTCATCCTGTGCAGCTACAGATCAGCATGTCAAGGCCTCTCAGAAGATTTGGGCGCACCGGCCGGAGCAGATGTGAACCGGGGCAGCGCAGCGCCGCGGGCAGAGTAAGCACAGCCCTGCGACTCACAGTTCGTGCCAAAAACTCATTCCATTTGGTGAGCAATATGGAACAGACAACAAAACGACTGGCGTGAGACTCTTTATTTCTGCCTCTTGATGATGTTGCACCATAATGACAATCCGCTGTTAATCCCTTGAGGTGGTAAGGGCGACTCGATGGGCGGGGCAGTGACGCTTCCAGCGCCAACACGCCGTCGATCGCCGGGGAAAGGACGAAGCATATGGCACGAAAGAACAAGGCCAGCCAGCCATCTTCCAAGACGCTGCCGAAAGCGCTGACGGGCATCCTTGGTTTAGACGAGATCACCGGAGGAGGACTGCCCCGCGGACGTCCCACTCTGGTCAGTGGAGGCGCCGGTTCCGG
>PMZC01000136.1 GCA_003170555.1 Deltaproteobacteria bacterium | reverse complement strand
CTTCCTCGGCGGCCATCGATCTGCTTTTCTCATGCACGTCGATCACCAACGAAGCCGGAGTTGCGGATTATCCATTCTATTGGAGCAGCACGACGCACGCCAAACCGGATAGCGGACATGAGGGCGAACACGCTGTGTACGTCTCTTTCGGTCGGGCGATGGGCTACATGTTCGGCCACTGGATCGACGTGCACGGCGCGGGCGCGCAACGCAGCGATCCGAAAATCGGCGACCCGGCCGACTACCCCGAAGGCAATGGTCCGCAAGGCGACGCGATCCGCATTTTCAACTACGTGCGTTGTGTGCGCGGCGGCGTATCGACTCCGGGCGACGACGATGCAATCGATGACGACGCTTCCGATGACGACATGTCGGATGACGATGCCACCGACGACGACACGAGCCCGCCGCCGGACGAAGCCGTTCAGGCCTGCGAGGGAAAGTCCGTCGGCGACGATTGCTCGTTCACTTCGCCGAACGGAGAGGTCACCGGAACCTGCCAAATGATCGGTGACGTCCTGGCCTGCGTACCCGAAGGCGGACCGCCCAGCGAATAAGTAGCGTTGTATGCCTACTCCGTCAGCCAAGCCAGCGAGAACACGGCGAGGGTGATGCGGTCGTAGGGCAAAAACGGAATACGGCCTTGCTCGTATAAGCAGCCGAGCCGGCCGTCGGGCAGATCGGACAGCGACGAATACGCCGACGGCCCCGCGTGGATAGCTTTGGAAAACGCCCACGTTCGGCCGCCGTCTTCGCTCAAGCGCGCGGTCAGATTATGCCGCAAAATGGAAATGTCGCCGACGGGATTCGAGAACATCAGACCGGATGACGTTTCCAACAAACTGCCCTGGCAACCGGGGTCGGGCAGCGCGTCGTCATGCACAGTCGGCGTCCAGGTTTCGCCTTCGTCGTAGCTGCGCGCGATCCAGCGGTGATGGTCGCTCGACAGGTCGCGCATGTTGATGATCAAGCTGCTGTCCTCGAGTTCCGCGACTTGCGACTCATCGGTGTTTGGGCCGAGCACGCCGCCGATCCGCCAGTTCACGCCGTCGTCGCTGACGATCACGTGGGAATTGGAAACGGTTCCGCTTTTGTCGCGGTGATTGCACGGCACGACGAAGCGCCCGCTGCGCAATTGAATGCTGCGGCCGGGCCCGGTCGCGTTCCAGCCCCAATCCGGCCGCGACGCCTGTTCGGTGATCTCGACGGGCGGCGACCACGTTTCGCCCTCGTCCTCACTTTTCGTTAGCCACACGCGCCGGTTGTTCATGTCGTGCGCCGGGTTGGTGCAGAACGGCAGCAGGATCGCGCCGGTGAGACGGTCGACCACCGGCGCCGGGTTGCCCGCCGTGCCGTCGCCGTTGGTCGCGACGACGGTGAGCGGCGTCCACGTTTTCCCGTGATCGAAACTGCGCTTCAAAACGATGTCGATGTCGCCGTCATCGGCGATGCTGTCGCGGCCTTCGCAGAACGCGAGGATCGCGCCGTTGGCGGATTGGATCAGCGACGGAATGCGGAAGACGTTGTAGCCGTCGACGTGGTTCACGAAGATGTCTTGCTCGGCGAAATACGGGGAGGAGTCGTCGTCCGCGGTGGTGTCGTCGTCCGGCGACGCGTCATCATCGATCGCATCGTCGTCCGTCGTGTCGTCGTCGGCCGCCGAGTGCGCGTCGGACCCTTGCCGGTCCGCCGCCTGGCAGGCCATCAGCAAGAGCGCAGCCAACAGCGCCGCGAATATCCGCCACCAAATCGTTTTCATCGCGCCCTCCACCGACGCCGCCGACCTAGTTCTGCTTCATCTGCGAAACGGCGCGCTTCAGCCGGCGATCGTACCGCCAGCCCTGGAGAATCGATCGCGGTTCGATCCCCAAATAGAACCGACTCCACAATAGTGTCGATGCGATTGCGTCCCGTATCATCTTCCACCGGCTTACCTTGGTCGGAAAACGGCGGCGCATCTCCATCGCCTCGGCGAACGTGTGCGCGACGGTTGTCTCGCCGCCGGGTCCCGGAACGACCAGGCCGCCTTGCTCCAGCAGTCGAAAGCGCCGTCCGGTTTCCTCCACGGTCGGCCCACATACCATCGCACACATCCCGCAAGTGAGGATACGTTCGTCGGCGAAGTCCTCGACGTTGGCCACGCCGAGCTTGCGGGCGAAAGGCATCAGGTAGTCGCGGAACCGCGCCGTCTCCGGTTGGTTCTCCGGATGGCTGTCGAGGTATCCGTCGATCACTTCCTGGGGATAGAGGGTCGCGCCGATCCGCCGGATGAAATCATAACGCGGCGTGGAGTCGCCGGACACCGACGCCGCCTTGATCAGCGCATACCGGACCTTCAGCTTGTTCGAGCCGTCCGGTAGATTGTCGACCCACTCCGGAATCCAGCGGGCGCCCCACGAGGTCCACGTCTTGTCGCGGGACAACGAGTGCAGACCAAAGCAGGTGGTGTTGCAAAAGTCGATGTTCCGCCGCTTGCCGCGTGGGTGAAGCTCGCCGTTCAGGAGTACGTATTCCTCGCGCTGGGGTTCGAACATCCCCGAGGCGCACGTCTTCTCGCACACCTTGCATTTTCGGCAATGCCCGTCGATGAAGGCTCGCGGCGGCAACGCCGGATCGCTTTCCAAAACCGCCTCGGTCACGACCGTGCCCAAATAGATCGCGGCGCCGAATTCGCGGGTCATCACGTTCCCCGACCAGCCCTGGGCGGCGATCCCCGCGGCGATCGCTCCGAACCGATGGGAGAAACTCGGATGGGTCGCAAACAAGTCAGGCGAGCGCCGGTAGGTGTTGTTGGACGGAACCGCGACAGCGCGGTAACCGAGCGACCGGAGGTAACCCGCCAGGAACGACGAGACCCGGTGAAGCTTCTGGTTCATGCGCAACTGGTCAAGATTGTGCGGCACGGGCGATTTTTTCGAAAGAAAGGCCTCGATCGCCGCCACATCCATCGGCATCGCCAAGCTCACGATCGAGCGAGCCCCGCGCATCGTGTACGTGGGGTCGAGGGACGGCGGACCGTTCAGTCGCTCCGGTCCGGCCACGCCGACGACCGGTACGCCCTGCTCACGCGCGAAGTCCTTTATCTTCTTTTCTACAACGCCCACGTGACGATCCTCCAGACCCACTATTTACCCGTGAGTCTCTGACGACAAACACCGGCCGGGCGTCACATGTCCTTCGTAATGAACTTGTGATAGCTCGCCAGCCAATACGGAATCAGGTAATCGACTCCGGCGTCGACCTTTTCCGGATTGTCCTCGCCGCACGCGCCGATGACGAACGGGCTGCCCTGGAAAATGAATTCGTCGCTGCAGTAGCCGGTGACCGGGAACGGGTCCAGCGCCTGCGGATAGACGTGGCCCATCAGGTCCCCCAGGAACGGCAAGGCCTGCTGCAAGTCGTAGAGAAATTGCGAGACCGGATCGATCGTGTACGTCGACGGGTCTTTCGCGGGCAGCAAGACGCGAAAATGCGGCGGCGGCGGGAAATCGGTGAGGTCGCCGGTCAGTTGCGTCAGATACGGGTCGGGCGATTGACCGGGCGGATAGACGCCCTGCCCCATCAGCACCGCGGTGAACCACGCGTTGTGCGTCAACTTGGTGAAGGCCTCGACCTGCTTGTCGTACACGTGCAGCAGATATTGATATTCGTTCGGGCTGAAATAAACCTTGGCCAACCGCAGCAGGTTGTACCAGGTCTCGTGCGAAAGACAGTTGCCGAAATACCCGGCGTAGCGGTTGAAGAGGCTGATGCACTCGATTTCGAGAATGGGGCGGTAGCTGTCGGCCAGCCGTTTTTGCAGTTCCTGGCGGAAGCGTTCGTCGCCGGTCATGTGATAGGCGACGGTCAACCACGACAACTGGAACGGCGGCAGAACATCCGGCCCGGCGTTCGTCGGCATGCCGTTCTCTTTGAGGATCAGCCAGTGATGGTCGATCAGCGTGTTGACGACTTCCTCCACGTCGGCGCGGATCATCGCCTTCGTGTCCGGGTCGTCGATGAGATCGTACGCGAGCGACATGCCGAAAAACCAACCGCTGTACATGTCGCGGCTCGTGTTGCCCCACCAGAAATCGCCGGCGAACTCGCCCGTCTCGATGTGATGGCAGCTCGGATCGGCGTCGCACCAGGCGTCGCCCTGGTAAATCGTCGGGTCCTTTTTGCCGTGATAGCGGGCGATGAAGCCGGTGGTCTGCGTGACTTTCAAAATGCTGTCCAGCGCCTGCGCGATATAGATCGCGTTGGCTTTCGCCGCCGGGTCCCTGGTCACGTAGTATCGCGCCGCCTGGCTGCCGAGATGCAGACCGGTGAATTCGCAACTGTCGCCCCCATCGTAATAGGCGACGATCGTCGTGTAACTTTGGTCGGCGAAAATCGCGCCGACGCTGTCGCCGTAGAACGGCTGGTGGTTGGCGGTGTGCCAGTTATCGTAGTCTTCCGCTTTTTGCCGCAACGGACCGGCCTTGACGCTCTCGTCGTAATTGTCGGGCTCGATATTGTTTTGCGGCCACGGGGCGATGTAGTCGTCGGGCAGCGGGCTGCTGTCGTCGTCGGCCGCGTCGTCGTCGGCCGCGTCGTCGTCGGCCGCGTCGTCGTCGACCGCGTCGTCGTC
>PMZC01000207.1 GCA_003170555.1 Deltaproteobacteria bacterium | reverse complement strand
CAGCACGAACAACGGGAACGCGCCGTCGGTCGCGCCGGTCAGGCCGCCGCGCCGGCCGCCGGCTTCGACGTACTGCGTGATGCGGTAGACGCCGGGTTCGGCGAGGCGCAAGACCGAGTCCGGATACTTGCACTTGCCGACGTTGTTGCAGCGCCCTTCGAACGTGCGAGTTTCGCCGTCGGGAAAGCGGATCGCGCCGTACGCGCGGGCCTCGATCGGCGGAAACACCGTGCCGCCCAAACCGAACGCATCGCCGACCTCGAGCGTCAGCCCGGGCGCCGTGGCGATCAGCAGGTGATAGGGCGCGCCGGCCGGAGCATAGAGCGGCTCAGTCAACGGCGCGGTGACGCGATTGTCCTGTGCGCCCTTCGGCAGCACCACCGCCGTCGAGGCGTACGCGCCGTAACGCGCGCGGCCGCCGGCGCGGTCCAGCAGCACGGCGCCGCCGGTCAGGCGATAGAGATCGTCTTCCTGGTCGCCGCTCGAACCGATCTGGTACATGCTCGTGTCGGTGGTGGTCCAGTACGTGTTGGGCGAATCCTCGCCGCCGGCGAGTTGCCGCACCACGAAGCCCGGCCGGATCGCGGCCGCGTAGAAGTAGCCCAGGCGGTCGATGAATTCCGGATACTCAAACGGACAATAGCCGTTCGAGGTGTGCGACAGCAGCGGCAAACCCATCGGCGCGTCGGCGAAGCGCAGTACGTTGGTCAAGATCGTGGCGATGTACATGCGGTCGGCGAATTTGCGCATCGCCGGCGCGGTCTTGTACAGCGGCATCCACCTGCCGGCGAAGATGCTGGGGTTGGGAAAGATCGGGTTCAGCAGCGACACATCGCCGGTTTTGTCCTCCGCACGCAGCAGCGGCATGATCGCGTCGCCGCCGATCGCGTCATTCACGCCGATGTGCAGCACGTCGCCGGAGTAATAGGGATAGAAGAGCGTCATCTGCGGCAAGCAGTTTCGTCGCGCGTAAAGCGACGACAGGCGATACGCGGTGGCTTCGGCATGCAGGTGATAGCGCGGCGGCGTTTGCTTGTCCGGCGCGCCGGGAAACCACGGCAGCCCGTGCGCGACGAAATCGCTGTTCGCGTCGGCCACGACGCCGGCGCTGCGCTGACTGCCGCGCCACAAGCGGCCGCCGGCGTCGGCGCATTCGGCGTCGGCCTCGTAGAGATACTCGCCCGGCTCATCCAGTTTCATCATCGACCCGGTGGTGAAGTAGCCGAACCGGTTGCTGACGCCGGCGCTGTTCGCCTCGCGCAGCCGCCGCGGATCGGAGCCGGGGTAGTAGCGCAGTTTGACGTTCACCCGCGCGCGGCAAGGCGGATTGAAGATGAGCGTCATGCCGAAATCGTCGCCGGTCAGAAACGGCGAGCCCGGTTTGACCGTAGTGTCCATGGTGAGGCGATTGGCGACGATCACTTCGTACGAGCCGCCGCCGGCGTAGCGATGCCCCCACACATCGTCGATGAAACCCCGCATGACGATTTCGTGCCGCCCCCATTTGCGGAAACGGTAGTTGAAGCGCGAGTCGCCGGTCGTCGCGCCGCACGATGCGCCCGCGATGAAGGGCGCCTGGCCCAGCTCGACGCGCACGCCGTCGGGCTCGATCACCGTGACGTTCAATTCGCCCGAATGGTAGTTCAGCGGAATCGTCGGCAGCACGCGCTCCTGGCTGCGGCCGGCGACATCGGGCAGGCAGAAGTTGGCGTTCATCGGGAAATCGGGTTCGAGGCGATAGGTGATCGGCGCGCCGGTCGGGTCGGTCATCGCCGCCACGAAGCGCGCCTGAAACGCGCGGTTCGACGACAGCGCGAAGCGGCCTTCATCCTCGCGCGCCACGACGCCCAACGTGCCGTTGCTGTAATCGCCGTTGAACAACGTCCAGATCATGCGCGGCGGCGCGGGGTCTTTGACGCGCACGACAGGCAGATGATGCACGGTGAAGGCCTGGCGAATGATGTCGTACAGATGGATCGGCTGGTTTTGCTCGACGATCTTTTGCAGACCGGGAAAGAGTGAAAGCGGAATGATGCCGTCCAAGTGATCGACATAAAAATTTATTTCCGGGCGGAAGTAGCCGGCGGGAAAGTCGGCGTCGATCGTTTGGGACAGCGAAAAATGGGCGTGTAGTTTGCCGTCGCGCTTTTCGAGACTCTCCGCGAGGACCGAGTTGACCTCATCCACCGGCCCGGTGTAGGTCTTGCCGAGTTTGCGCGACGGCTGGCCCATGACATACGAGGAAATCGGCTGGCCGGTGACGGTGAGCACCGTGGACGAGTTGATGTTCAGGCGGCTGTGCGGATCGCCGTGCGCGTCGAAGAGACGCTCGGCCGTGAGGCAGGCGGACAAGCCGAGGGTGCGCGACAGGTTCTCGCGCAGGTACGGCGAGTCGACCACCAGGTCCGCCTCGACGATCATCTTGTCGCCCAGGTTGAAGCTGTCTTGATTCAAATGGACGGTGGCTTCCCACGCGCCTTCGTCGTAGATGTCGGATTGAAGGTGGACCGTATATCCGCCCGCGGGCGAGCGTTCCCACGCGGGTTCGCGCGCGGGGTTTTCCACGGCCGTCGGACCGTAGAAGTCTTCCGGCGCGAGCGTGCCGGTGAAGCCGCCGCCGATGTCGTCGCCGCAGCCCAGGGCGAATAAGCAGAACAGCGCGAGCAGCAGAAATGTCCCGGCGCCGACGCGACGGTCGCGGGCCTGGCGGAGCAAATCTTTTTTTTGCGCCGGCGTCCGCGCCGCGGTGTTCATCGCGTCTCCTTGGCCGGACCCAATGTCCGAATCAGCAGGTTCTCAGTATATAGCGTATTTCCCCCCGCGGCCCAAGGCAGCCGAAGGAGCTTCATATTCGCGGGGAGATCGGTTACAAGGAGAGACATCAGCGCCAACACGGAAAGGACGAGGCCCACGACGATGACGCCTTTCGCCGCGAGTCGCCCGGCAGGGTGGTGGCGACCGGTCGGCGCGTTTCTGCGGCGTCACTGGTTTGTCCTGCTGCTTCTTCTGTGGGTGCTGCACGTCGTTTCGCGCCATCTCCTCGACGCGCGGTTCTTCTACGAAGACGTGGCCCACCTGCTGGCTCAAAGCCTCAATCTGGTGGACGCGGGCCGGTTCCAGTACGAAGGCAACTTCATCTACCGCAATCTGACGCTGGGCCCGTTGGCGCCGTTGTTGGCGAGCATCCCGTTGTGGCTGACCCGCGACCTCCACGCGCAATACTACTTCCTCTCCCTTTTGCAGTTTCTGGCCGTGCTGGTTTTCTACTTCGGAATGCGCCGGCTGATCCCCGCGGGCGACGGCAAGTTCGTCGCGACGCTCGTTTTCGCGCAGACGTTGTCTTACAACTACAGCGCCATCTACCCCGACAACGAAAATTTCCTTCCCTTTTTCCTGGCCCTGGTTTTCTGCTTCCTGGTGCTGTGCCTCAAAAGGAAGACGTACGCGTTCCTGCTGGTGTGGGTCAGCCTCGGGCTCTGCCTGCAACTGCATTTCACGACGGCGCTCCTTTTTCCGGCCGTCATCGTGGCGACCCGCCCCTGGTCGCGGCCGCGTTACCTCGCGATGACGGCGGCGGGCCTGTTGCTGGTCGCCGCGTCGCAGTATCACCTGGTCGGACAACTGCGGCTCTGCTTTGCGCAACTCGGCGCCGGCCTCTATTCCCCCGCCGCCGCGGGCGGCCGCGGCTTTCTCGCGTCGTACTTCCGCGCGTTCGCGCTCTGGGCGCTCGCTTCGCCGCTCAAATTCGGGCTGGCGGGATCTTGCTTCGCCGTGCTCGCCGTGGTTCACCGGCGGCGGATCGCCGCGCGCGCTCCGGAGTTTCCGCCGTTGCTGACCGGCGCCTTGATCCATCTCGGCTGTTGCGCCGTGTTCGTGCCGTTCTTCTTCGCGCTCAAATACGGCATCCTGATGTTTTACTTTTTCGCCTTCGCGATCTTCGTCGCCTCCCTCTCCGGCTATTACTTTCTTCCGGAACCGGCGCCGGCCTCGCCCTCCGGCAAAAGCAAAGCGCTCGTCGTTTTTTGCAGCCTCTTTCTCCTCGGCCAGATCGCGTGTTTCGCCCCCGATTTGATTCCCAACAAGGGCTACTTTCTCGATCTGCCGATCAATCGCCAACTCGTCATCGCCGAGCGGATCAATAAGCTCATCACCGAGCAGGGGCTGTCCAGCGTCGGCATCGATGATCGCATCTACGACGACGATCAAGGTCGTCTGACGCTTGTCTCTCAGACGGACTATACCTATCGCGTGCTTTGCCAATACGCGTATCCACAACTGCGGTCGCGCTTCACGCCGGCGCCGAACCTTCGCCTGCAGGTCCTCGTGTGGCCGTCGTGGGCCAACGGTCGACCGGCCGTCCCACCGTTGTACAAGCTCGACGACTTCGCGGTCGGGCGACTGCGGGTCGAGATTTACCGGCAATAGAAGCCCCCGCTCGTGAACGCCGTCCCGATGGTTGATAGCCGCCAACGAGCTTTATGTTTCCTGGTAGATCGGTTACATAGCAAAATATGGGTTCAAACGCGGAAAGGACAAAGCCGACGCCGGAGGCGCGCGTAGCCGCGAACCCCCCGGCGTGGATGTGGCGCTTGCTCGGCGCGCTGGCCGTCGTGACGGCGGCGGCCGTCGTCGCGGCGTATATCTGGGCCGTGCTGTTCGTGACGCCGGTCAACGTGGACGAGACGCAACGGCTGGCGCGAACCGCCGATCTCGTTCTGGAGCAGCAAGCGCCTCGCGCGGATCTCTGGCCGTCCGACAACCCCGCCTTTGTGCTCTTGCTTTACCCGCTGGTGGCCGTTCTGCCGCCGCACGCGTTGCCGCTGGCGATGCGCGTGCTGGCGCTGGCCCTCATGCTGCTGGGCTTGGCGGTTTACTATTTCGTCTTGCGCGCGTTCGACCGCGAGAACGCCTGGCTCGCGTTTCTGGCCTCGCTGACGCTCGTTTTCTCGTGTCCGGCGCTGCTGTTCAAGGCGACCGAAGCGCGGCCGGATGCGCCGGCGGCCGCATGCGTGTTGCTCGGCCTGCTCGCCGTCTTTCGTTCGCGTCGCGCCGCCGGGCGGCTGGTCGGCTGGATTTTACTCGGGGTCGCCGTTGCGCTGCGCCTCGAGGCCGTATTGGTGCTGGCGCCGGTCGCCGTCGTCGAAGTATGGCGAATCAGGCGAAAAGAAATTCGCGCCGGCTGGTTGTTGGCGCTGGGGATTCCGCCGCTGGTGACGCTCCTCACCCATGTGCTTCTTTACCGCGACATGGTCTGGCGCATCCTGGCCGACTGGCCGTTGGTCTACACGGTGATCACCAAGACCGTCGCGCCGTATTCCCTGAGCGTGATTTCTTCGACGCTGTTGCTTCCCGGCTTGATCGGCTTGGTCGGAGTTCTCGGGCGGGTGTGGCGGCTGCGGTCCGCCGGCGGCAAAGACGAGGGGCCGTTCAACGCGGCTTTGTTGGGAGCGGCCCTGCTGCTATTTGTCTATCATACGTTCGGCATCCGGCTCATTTACTTGCAGACGTTCTGGGGACAATTCTACCTGCTGGCCCCGTTCGCCGGGCTGGCGGCAGTCAAAGGAATGCGCGCCGCCGGATGGCTGCGCCGCGACGGCCTGTTCCACCGCGCGTTTCCGTTGATCGCCGCGCTGATCGCCCTGAACGCGATGCTGTACGGCATTCCGCGCCAATACCGGTTTCGGGAATACGTTCCGCAGCCGCGACAAGAAACCGCGCCGACCCCGGCGGTCGACCTGTCGCCCGACAATCTCATTTTCGTGGCGTACTCCACCCCGCAAGTCGCGCGGTTTTGGCGATGGCTGGAAGAGCGCTACGGCCGCCGTTTCACCGCCTACGCCGACGACGTGGTGCTGCCCTTCGGCGACCCGGTGGTGCGCCCGCGGCACATCATGGATGCGGTCGTCGCGATCCCCTCGGTGCTGCGCCGCGAGTATCGAGACCAACGCGCCGTCGCGGCGTATTTCGCGCGGTTTCCCGATTTGAATTTCGTCTGGCGGGGGAAAGCCTATACGCCGGGCGGCTTCCTCGCGGCGAAAGCGCCGGACGTGCTGATGGCCGATCACCTGCTCTCGCGTCTGTGCCGTGAGGCGCCCGAGCTGCGGCGCCTGTTGCGCGAGAAATATCGCTTCGTCATGGCCGGCGGCGAGGCGCCCGTTTACGTCCGCCGGTCGTCACCGTAATAGCGTGGGGCGGCGGCGCGTC
The DNA here is from genome assembly GCA_003170555.1 of Deltaproteobacteria bacterium. Taxonomy (GTDB): domain Bacteria; phylum Lernaellota; class Lernaellaia; order Lernaellales; family Lernaellaceae; genus FEN-1099. The sequence continues at coordinate 23,843 of PMZC01000207.1, read as the reverse complement.
ATCATCTTTTCCAGAAACACCTTGCCCGCGGCGAATAGCGTGCGGGGCGACATGCCGCCGCGGATCAGCGCGGGCAGCCGCCACGGCCGGCCGTAAAAGATCAGGTGGGCCAGCCAGACGAGCGCGACCAGCGTGCCGGGTCTCATGCCATCGGGGGTGTAGATCGGCCGTCCGCCGGCCAGCGACCAGTTGTGCCAGTCGTCCAGCCGCGCCGTCTGCGCCGGGTCCTCGAAGTCGATGGCGAGTCGCGAACGAAGCTGCGTGAACAAACGCGAGCCGGGCATCGGCATGATCAAGTGATACTTCGCCGTCGTGGGCCGCAGCGCGAGCGAGAAGCGAATGGTCCGCAGCGCCGACCGCACCGTCTCGCCCGGATAGCCGATGATAAAGAAGGCGTGAAACGGAATGCCGGCGCGCCGGGTGGCCCGCGCGGTTTCCAGGCTTTGCCGCGTCGTCACGTTTTTGCCCATCGCGGACAGGATCGCGTCGTCGCCGGATTCGAAGCCGTACATGATGCCGCGGCAGCCGGCCCGCGCCATCTGCGTCAGCAACTCCGGCGAAACGCAATCCACCCGCGTGGTGCACATCCAGCCGAGTTTGGCGGGCAGGCCACGGGCGATCGCCGCGGCGCAAAACGCTAGGCCGTCGTCGACCGACCAGGGAAAGACGGCGTCGAAAAAGGTGACGCGCCGTACGCCCCAGTCTCGCGGGGCGCGCTCCATCTCGTCCAGCAGCGACGGAACTGACCGCCGCCGCACCGGCGCGACGAGTTTGTCCTGCGCGCAAAACGAGCAGCGGAATCGACAGCCGCGCGAGCCGGAGATCGGCAACACCGGTTCTTCGCCGGCGATGGGCAGCGTCTGACGCAAATACCAGGGCGTGTCGATCAGCCGCCAATCGGGGAAGGGCAGATCGTCCAGATTCTGCACCACCGGCGTCGGGGCGGCGTCGACGAACGCGCCGTCGCGCCAACGCGCCACGCCGGGGACGTCGCCGTCGTCGGCGCCGTCTCGTCGCGCCAGTTCGAGCAGCGGCAATTCGCCTTCGCCGACGACAATCGCGTCGGCCCAGCCTTGCCGGAGGATCGACTCGCGAAACACCGCGGCGTGAATGTTGCCTTGCACGATCGGCGTTTGCGGCAGCAGCGGCCGCAGCCGTTGCACGGTCCGCCAGACGTAGCCGGCGTTGTGGGTCAGCGTGGAAAAGCCGACCCGCGACGGGTTCAGGCGCGCGATGCGTTCCGCGCACGCCGTCTCATCGAGGTTCTCGCGCACGGCGTCAAGAATCACCGCGTCGACGCCCTTGGATCGCAGATAGGTGGCGAGCGCGACCGGACCCAGCGGCGGCGGAAACATCGCGGCGCGCCGGGCGCTGGCGTTCATGCGCGCCAGCAGCGCGGAACTCGGCACGACGATGACGACCGGCCCGCCCACTTCAACCCGACCGTTGGCGCACGAACGCGGCGCCGATCGCGCCTTCGATCATCTTGAGGCCCAGCAACGCCAAGCCCGCCAGCGCCCGCGGGGAAAAGGATCCCAGCCGCGCGTGACGCAACAGCACCCGCGGGCGAAGGTAGTGTCGCAGCAGTCCCTCGAGCTGCCGTCTGGCCAGCACGTTGGCGGGCACGAGGCTGTAAGACGGATGGTCATCACGGCGTGGCTCCAGAAAACCGGCCCAAGCGCCCATGCGCGAGAAGTCCGGCCGGAACGGCCCCGCGCGGGAGATTTCGTCGAACCACGGACTGCCCGGCAGCGGGGTGGCGACGCTGAATTTCAGCAGGTCGGGTCGCAGCTCGATGCCGTGGCGAATGGTGTTCTTCACCGCCGCGTCGTCTTCCCAGGGAAAGCCGATGATGAAAAACCCCGTGGTGGCCACGTTCAGGCGACGCAGCACGCGCATGGCTTCGCGCCCCTGGGCCGTGGTCGTATGTTTGCCGATGCGCCGCAGCGTTTCATCCGACGCCGATTCGAACCCGATCCACACGTGCCGGCAGCCGCACTCGATCAGCGCCGCGAACAGATGTTCGTCCACCATGTCGGCGCGAGTTTCGAACTGAAAATTGAGCGGTGATCGGCCGTATTCCAACCGCATCCGCTCGACGAATTCCCAACCCCAGGCGGCATCAGGCGGAAAGTAGCCGTCGAGAAAAACAAAGTGGCGCACGCCGTAACGCCGGTGGTGGTCGCTCAGTTCCGCGACCATCGCGGCGGGCGACCGGCGCCGATAACGCCGTAGCGCGGCGTCTTGCGCGCACATGTAACAGCGGTAGCGGCAGCCGCGCGAAGCCTGCACCGGCAGCATGCGTTCGCCGTAGAGAAACAGCGACGGATAGCTCAGGTAGCGATCCAGGTCGATCTTGTCCCAGGCCGGATACGGCAGGTGGTCGAGATCCGGCAGGGGCGGGCGATCCGAATTCCGCACCGTCGTTTCGTCGCGGCGATAACTCAGCCCGGCGATGTCGGCCAAACCCTCGCGGCCCTGGTTCGCCCACGCGTCCAGCAGCGCGGCGAAGGTCTCTTCGCCCTCGCCGTGCACGACCGCGTCGCACCAACCCTCGGCCAAAAGGGAGTCGGCGAAAACGTGGGCGTGGGTGTTGCCCAGCACGATCGCGCCGGCGTAGCCCGCGGTCCGCAGCCGGCGGCCGAGGTCGCACACGATGTCGTGCGACGGCGTCAGACAACTCACGCCCACCGCGTCGTAGCCGCCGGCGAGAATGCGCGCGACGAGCGTCGCGTTGTCCGTGCGCTCCAGAAACTGGTCGTAGACATCGGCCTGGTGGCCCCGCGCCTCCGCGGCCGCCGCCAGATAAACCAGGTTGAGCGGCGGAATGGGCGGGACGAGAAACCGTCGATAGAGGGGAATGGCCTGTAGCCCGTTGGCCGGATTGATGAGTAGCGCTTTCAATACATCTCGTCCAAGTCCGGCGGTCACCCACCGCTGCCGGACGGTGAACTTTCATTTTAGCCGTGCGATTGAAGCGGCGGAAGGGGGCTGTTATGGTGCCTGACCTGGGGGGCCGATCGTGAGCGACCGCCGCGCGTATTCCGTTCTGTTCGTCACCGACAACGGCATCAACGAATCGCTGCCGATCACCGAACTGTCGGCTTGTCTGCAAAAGAAAGGTTTCGCCACGCGGCTGCTGATCGAACGCGGCGACCGTCATTTCCTGCGCACGATCGAACAAGTCGGCGCCGACGTGTTGATCCTGCCCGGCGACGCGACCGGCCAGCGCTGGGCGGCGGGCATGGCGCGAACGTTGCGCGCGCACTTCACTCAGCCGTTGGTGCTGGTGGGCACGCAGGTCACGATGGCCCCCGGGTTTCTCACCCAAGCCGGCGCGGAGTCGGCGTGCCGCGGCGAGTGCGAGGAAGCGCTGCCGGAGCTGCTCGACCGCCTGCGCGACGGCGTCGACTGGCGCGAGCTGCCCAACATCGCCTATCGACAAAACGGCGGCGTCGCGGTCAATCCGTTTCGGCCGCTGATTCAAAATCTCGACGCGCTGCCGCTGCCGGATCGGGCCATCTATTACCGTTACAAGTACGTGCGCGACTTCTCGACCAAGCGGGTCGCCGGCGGGCGCGGCTGTCCCAACCGTTGCGCGTATTGTTACAACTCCGCCCTGCAGGATCGCTATCGGGAAACCGGCGGCCGCTATACGCGGCGCAAATCGCCCGCCCGCGTCATCGCCGAGATTCGCGATCTGGCCCGCCTGGCGCCGATCGGCGCGCTCTATTTCATCGACGATTTGTTCACCCACGACGAAGATTGGATCGAGCGCTTCGGCGCGGCGTATCGCCAGGCGTTTCGCTATCCGTTTTCGGTCAACGCCACGGTCGGTTCGCTGACCGAAAGAACCGTGAGCGCGTTGGCCGCAGCGGGCTGCTACGGGCTGCAGATCGGCGTCGAAACCGGCAACGAAAAGCATCGGCGCGAGGTGCTGAACAAATCAGTCTCCAACCGGGAGATTGCCGACGTGGCGGCGATGATCCACCGGGCCGGCATGGAGGTCATTTCCTACAACATGACGGCCACGCCGGGCGATACGGAAGAAAACGTGATCGAGACCATTCGCCTGAATCGCGAGATCGGCGGCGATCGCATCCGCGCGACCTATGCTTATCCGATCGCCGGCACGCGCATGGCGGAACTCGCCGTCGAAACCGGCTGGATGTCGGCCGAACGCATGGCCGCGTTCGCGGACGCCAACGCGCCGGAAATACCCCGGCTCAAAGTCTTTGACCGCCACCGCGCCTTGCAGCGGCGGCTCGTGCGGCTGAGTCGGCTGTTCACGTTGTTCGCCCACGTTCGTCTGCCGCTCGGCTGGCTGCCGACGTTGGCGCGGCTGCCGCTCGATCCGTTGTACGCAATGATTGACGTGCTGGTCGGGATCGTCGAGATGAAGCGCATCTTTCGCATCACGTGGCGGTCGGGCTTCCGGCTGTACGCATCGACCGGCGGCCCCGCGCGCAAAACGAAGAACACGAACAACTTCATCCCCTGAAATTGTTTTTCGCGTCGCCGACGGGCCGGTCCGCGCGCCCGTTGGGTTTACCGCTTGGCGGATTGCTCCTATACTTTTTTTCGTCGTTCGTTCGGAGGAAGCGCACCGTGCCGCCTGATTCACCAAGCCCGGAAACCTACCCGCCGCGCGTCGGCGCTTTCGCCCGCGCGCTCAATCGGGCGCGCCTCCTGCGCAGTTACTGGGGGAAAGAGGAAATCTCGCGCGGCATTCCGCTGGCGATGCACATTGAGATCACCAATCGGTGCAACCTCGAATGTCCGATGTGCTTGCGCGACGTCTACCCGCAGGAGGACCGCGATATGGAGATGTCGCTCTTCCTGCGCATCTTGGACGAGATCGGCCCGTGGCTCGATATGGCGGCGCTGTACGGCCGCGGCGAGCCGTTGCTCTGCCCGACGCTGCTGCCGATGATCCGCGAATGCCATCGCCGCCGCATCGCGGTGAAGCTTTGCACGAACGGCACGCTGCTGGACGAAGCGATGTCCGAGGCGCTGCTGCGCGAAGGCGTGTCGCACGTGAACATCGGGATCGACGGGAACTCGCCGGAAGTCTATGCGCGGTACCGCAAGGGCGGATCGTTCGCCGCGGTGGTCGAGAACGTCGAGCGCTTCCTGCGGATGAAGATTAAGTTGCGCGCCCGCACCTGGGTGGCGATTCAAATGCTGCGCATGGAGGGGACGGCGCCGGAGGCGGAGGCGTTCGTCGCGCGCTGGCGCCGCATTGCCGGCGCGAACGCGGTGCGGGTGAAAGAGGACGAGGTGAAGTTCGAGGGCTACGACGTCAACTTCCTCGTCCCGCGCTCGTCGGATACGCCGTGCCTTTTCCCGTGGCTCGGGCCGGTGGAAGTCCTGGCCGACGGCCGCTATCACTTTCACGGCTGGGCCGACCAATGTCTCACCATCAACGCGTACGACACCGGCGTGATCGCCGCGTGGAACGGGCCGGAGTACGTCGCCTGGCGTCGGGCGCACCTGGCGAACGCGCTGGCCCCCTACGACTGGTGCGCGCGGTGCCTGGCGCCCAAGCCGCGGTGGCTGCTCACCCCCGTCGCGTTTCTCGCCAACCAGGATTGGGTCGCCAAGCAGGTCGGCCGCGTCGAAGGCGTCGCGATGGGACCGCTCAAACGGCTGAACCTGTTCGTGCGGTGACGGTTCGAAAGACGTGAATGCAAAACCGTAGCCTGCGCCATGCGCGGCCTTCCTAACCGAGACGCGCGCGAGTCGTCAGGCGAAGGCGCGACCCTGTATCACGCGAAGGATCACGACCCCTCGGCGGTTGTCGTCCGCGCCGCGCCGTTGGGGCCCCGCAGGGCTTCGGCGAGGCGGTCCATCTCCGCCTGCCGCTCGGCGAGCCTTCTTTTTTTCACGTCGTCGGTATGGTCGCCGGACCCAAGCAGCGCGAAATGATCAAAAAACCAGCCGACCAGCACGAAATCGCGGCGGAAAAACAGGCGGAACAGGATGCCTTTGACCACCGATAGAAAGCGCGGGATGTTGCGCAGCCGTCGCACGCGCCGGCGCATCACCGTCATTTGAATTTTTTCGAGTTCGGCGTACGGCGCTTCGCCGAAGGCCACGTTGCCCCAACGGTAGTCGTAGCCCGCCGCCATTTGTTCGGCCGCCGCGAAACGCTCCGGCGAAATCATGCGGTTCATTTCGCCTTTTTTGTTGTACGGCATCGCCAGGAACAGCAGGGGGTAGTCGATGTCGCTCTCCAGCGCAAAGCGCGCCGTCGCCTGCGCCTCAGCGAGCGTTTCCGTCGGAAAACCCAGCACGAAAAAGCCTTCGACATAGATGTGGTGTTTGCGCAACAGGCGCAGGTTCTCCTTCAGCTTGGCGAAATCGACATTTTTGCGTATCACTTTTTGCAGACGTTCCGACGCCGTCTCGACGCCGATCGCCGTGTGCCGGCAACCGGCCTCTTTCATGCAATAAATAACTTCTTCATCAAGCAGGTCGCCGCGCAGACCGTTGGGAAAGGTGATGCCCAGTCCGCGATAGCGTTCGGCGATGCCGCGCAGGATGGCGACCGCGCGGTCGCGATCGAAGTTGAAAATATCATCGACGAACTCCACGAGTTTCACGCCGTAGCGGGAACGCAGCAGGCCGACCTCGCCGAGAACATTTTCCGGCGAGCGCGCGCGAAAACGACGGCCGAACAGGTCGTGGCAAAAAATGCAATGGAACGGGCAGCCGCGCGACGAGAAAATCGCCGCGTTGACCGACGCGAAGTTGGCGAAACCCGGCAGCCCGCGCGCGCGGTGAAAATCATGATGGCGCCAGGCGGGAAAGGGCAGGGTATCGAGATTCTCGACGAATCGCCGCGGTTCGTTCTCGACGACGGCGCCATCGCGCCGCAGCGACAGACCGGGCAGATCGTCGAAGGACTCGCCGCGCGCCAGGCGTTCGAGTGCGGCCTGAAAAACGGATTCGCCTTCGCCCACGACGCAATAATCAACGACGCCTTGAAGGAGAAGTTCGCCATTTTCCGACGAGACGTACGGCCCGCCGCCGAACAGCACCGCCGACGGCAGGCGCCGGCGAAAAAAATCGGCGACGATTTGGAACGGCTGGGCGCCGGCGGAAAGCCCGCTCAGGCCGACGAGTTCGGGTCGCCAGTCGACGGCTTCGTCGAGGCGGCGGCGCAGGTCGCTGCGGCGATGCTCGAGGCGCAGGTCGACCGTGCGCACCTCGCAGCCGAGTTCCTCGGCGACGGCGGCCAGGTGGAGAATTCCCAGCGGCGGAACGTAATCGAGTTCGAGGCCGGTGCGCACATCGGTCTTGACGAGCAGAATTTTCACGGCGTCGGCCGCGCGGGAGCGACGCCGAGCGCGGCGGCGAGCCGTTGCATGTCGCGTCGTTTCTTCTGCAACTTCCGCTGCCGCGCCCGGTCGACATTTTCGCCGGAACCGCGCAGGGCGAGATGCTCGACGATCCATCGCAACGCCATCCAGTCACCGCGGAAGAAGAAACGAAAAAGCAATCCTCTGACCAGCGACAGGAAACGCGGCAGGTTTCGCCGGCGCAACATGCGGCGCAAAAAAAACTCCATCTGCATCTTTTCCAATTCGGCGTAAGGCAGTTCGCCGAAGGTGAGGTTACCCCAACGGTAGTCGCAATAGCCTTCTTCCTTTTTCGCCGCGGCAAGCCGGTCTGGCGGAATCATCTGGTAGAGCGGGCTCTTCTTGTTGAACGGCATCGCGATAAATAAAAGCGGATAGTCCAAATCTTGTTCGGCGACGAAGCGCCGAATCGCCTGGGCCTCGGCGGCGGTTTCGGTCGGAAGCCCGGTGATAAAAAAGGTATGCACGCCCTGAATCCGATGTTTGCGCAACAGGCGCAAGGTTTCCTTTAGTTTCTCTAAATCGAGGTTTTTGCGAATCAGTTTCTGCAGCCGCGGCGAGACCGTTTCGACCGCGACGCCGATCTGCACGCAATTCGCCCGTTTGATGTGCTCGATGATTTCTTCATCGAGCATGTCGCCGCGCACGCCGTTCGTGAGGGCGATGCGCAGATCCGGATACCGCTCGGCGATGCCGCGTAAAATGGCCAGCGTCCGCTCGCGATCGAAATTGAAGAAGTCGTCGATGAACTCGATCAGCCGCACACCGTACCGGGAACGCAACAGACCAATTTCGGCGAGCGTATTTTCCGCCGAACGGGCGCGAAAACGGCGGCCGAAAAAGTTGTGGCAAAAGATGCACTCGAACGGGCAGCCGCGCGAGGCTTAGACGGGCGCGTTCGGCACGGCGTATCCGCTGAAACCGGGCAGCCAACGCGCGCGCGCGAAATCGTGATGCCGCCACGCCGGAAACGGCAGCGCGTCAAGGTCGCCGATGAAATCGCGCGGCGGGTTGTCGACGATCGCGCCGCCGCGGCGATGCGACAGCGCGGGCAGATCGTCGGGCGATTCGCCGCGCGCGCGGCGATCAAGCACGGCGAGCAACGGGCCTTCGCCCTCGCCGAACACACAATAATCCGCCCAGCCGTTGCTGAGAATGTCGTCGTTCTCCGAGGAAGCGAACGGGCCGCCGGCGAGAATCAGCGCGGTCGGCGCGCGGCGGCGAAAGAATTCCGCGACGATGCGAAACGGCGCCGCCGATGCCGACAGGCCGCTCAGGCCGACGACGTCCGGTCGCCAACTCGCCGCGTTTTCCAAGTGGCGGCCAACATCGGCGACGCGGCTGAAAAGGCCGAGATCGACGACGCGGACCTCGTGGCCCTGCCGCTCGGCGACCGCCGCGAGATAGAGAATCCCGAGCGGAGCGACATACCCGCATTCAAGACCGGTGCGAAGATCAGTTCTGACGAGAAGGACTTTCACGTCGATCCGAGTTAGCGCGGCGCCGTTTCAGGTCGAGCGGCGGCCGGCGAAAAAACGCCTGGTTTCGACCGAAAAGAATGCTATTGAACGCGACGACGGTTGTCAAACAAGAGCGGCGGAAAACACGCGGCGACTCGCGTGAAAATCGCGGCGCGCTGGCCGCAACGGTGCGCCCGCTGGCGTACAAAGCTTGACAAACCGGGCGGCGGTCGTCATTGTCGTCGCCCGGTTGCGCGGTGAGGAAATGCCGAAATGACCCAAAGCGGCGGACTGCTCGTTCACGTGCCGAAGCTGCGCTATCACACCTATCCGTTTCGGAACGTCAGCTTCATCAACTTCATGCCGATGGGCCTGCTCGCCATGGCCGATTGGGCGACCCGCGCCGGCCAGCCGACCCGCGTGTTGCACTTCGGCCTCGCCTCGTGGTCCGATCCGTCGTTCGACCTGAATCGCTTCATCGCCGAACGCGCGCCGGCGGTCGTCGGCCTGCCCCTGCACTGGTATCTGGCGGCGCACGACGTGATCGAGGTCTGCCGGCGCATCAAGTCCGCCCATCCCGACGTTTTCGTGACGCTCGGCGGCTACACCGCCAGCTACTTCGCCGAAGAAATCCTCGCCACGCAGGACTGCGTCGACGGGGTGATTCGCGGCGACGGCGAGGTCGGCTTCGCGGAGCTTTGCGCCGCGCGGTCCGGCGGCGGCGATCTGGCGCGCGTCTCGAACCTGCTGTGGCGCGACCAGGGGCGCGTCGTCGCCAATCCGCGGCGCGTCACGGACGAGGCGCTGTTCAACGAACTGGACTACGCCAATTTCGACCTCGCCGAAAACAAGGCGCAATTGCCGGAACTGCACTGGATTCGGTTCCCGCGACATCCGCGGCTGGATCGCTTTTTCCGCCGCAGCAGCGCGTGGGGCCGGCCGTTTATTCTCGCCGCCATGCGCGGCTGCGCATACGACTGCGCCTATTGCGGCGGCAGCCGCGCGGTGCACGAAAAGCTCTTCGGCCGGCGCGACCCGATCGTCCGGCGGCCCGACCTCATTGTGCGAGATTATCAGCGCGCCATCGCTCTCGGCTTCGACCGCGGCTGGATGAACACCGACCCCAATTCCGTCCGCCCCGACTACTACCGCGGCTTCTTCGCCGCTTTCGCCGAACGCGGCTTGCGTCCGCTGCTCCACTACGAATTCTACAAGCTGCCGAACGACGAGTTTCTCGATCTCTTTCGCGCGACCTGCGACCCCGCGTCGCGCCTGAACCTGACGCTGGAATCGGGCGACCAGGCGACGCGCGAAAAATACCGCGGCATTCGCTTCTCCAACGCCGAAATCGTCGCCGCGGTCAAAGGCGCGGCGGCGCGCGGCATCGTGCTGGACATCTATCTGGTCAACAATTTTCCCGAGGCCGAACATGTCCCGGGAAGCCGGCGCTTCCTTCGCGAATTGCGGCGAACGCCCGGCCTGCCGGCGTATCTCGCTTATTACGTCGGCATCATGACCGATCCCGGCTGCGACATGTTCCTGCATGGCGAGCGGTATGGCATCGAGCCGACGCGGCTGACCTTCGCCGATTTTCTGGCGCACACCGCGCGGCCGCTGGTCGACGTCGGCTTTTTCCCGCAACACCCCGAGCGGCTGTCCGGCCAACGCTGGCGCGGCTGGAGTTGGGGCTATCGCTATCCGGCTTATCTCGCCAACGGGCTGATTAACTTTTTAATCTATTTGACCATGAGGCTGGGCCTGGCCAATTGGCTGCCGACGTCGTTCATCCGGCTGGGCAACGCGCTGTTTCGCACGGTCCGGCGGTTCCGCGAACCGCGTCCGCCGGCGGATCAGTCGATTTGATATAGAGCGATGACCGGCTCGCCGGCCGGATTCAGGAAGCGGGTGATCAGCCGCGGTGAAACGCCGTTGCGGCGGCAGGCGTTCAGAAACAGACTGACATCGCTTGGCGCATCCATAAACGCATTGGCCTTCAACGCGAAATGCCGGCCGCGGTTGAGGGTGAGAATGCGATTCCATTCCGCGTCGGCCGCCGCGCGATCGAAACCGCCGGGGCCGTTGAACGTGAAATGGTGCTTCAGCCGAACGCGGCCGTGGGTCAGGAACTCGACCGGATAGCGCAAGTCCTCGATGTGCACATCGACCGCGTCGGCGATGCGGTTTTCCGCGAGATAATCGCTTAGCGCCTGCGTCACCGAGCGCGGAATCAGCCCTTCGCGGACGAGGGGCATCACGCGGAGCGTTTCCCACGTCAGATGGCACTGGATCATCAAAGCGAGAACCGGCAGCGCCACGGCCGCCACTTTCACGACCCGCGGCCGTTGCGCCGTCGGCGCAAGATCAGCGAGCGCCCGCCCGAAATTTCGCACGCCTAACGCCACCACGATCGGAATCATCGGTTCGATGAGCTCGATCATATTCAAGACGGTGCCCAGCGGGGCGGCGGAAAAGAAAGGAATCAGAATCGCGGTCAGCGCCCAAAGTCGGCCCGCCGCGGCGCGGTCGGCGTCGCCGGCGCCCCAACCAAGGATGAGGATCGCCAGACCGCCGTAAAAAAGAAATTCGTAACCCCAGGTCGCCAGTGGCCGCACGGCGGTGATCGCGCCCACGCCGATGGCGGCGTTGCCGAAACCCTGAATGGCCGAATGAAGGTGCCCTAGCCGTTCGAGCACCAGTCGTACATCGGCCAGCGGGTGCGTGACGAGGGTCAGAATCTGCCCGCCCAAAAGCACGGAGGTCCGATTCTCCATCAGAATATTGAGCAGGAAGTAGGGGACCACGGGAATCAGGAAGCCCAGCAGCGCGGCCCACCACGGACGAAGAAGTGCGCGCAATCGCCCACGCATGCAGATCAACGCCGCCGCGCCGAATGAGAGCAGGCCGGCGATGTTCAGCAGGTTGCAATAGATCGCCCAACCGGCCAGGAACCCGGCCAGCGCCGCTCGCCGGGCGAACCAGCGACGCGGCTTGAAGGTCAGCAACAGAGCGAGTCCCAGCAGGACGATCGTGTAGCAGGCTTGGACGTACGCGACCACGCTATGGGTAAGCACGCTGTTGGGCGCCGTCGCCATGAACAGCGCAACCAGAAAGCCGGCGCCGCGATCAAACGTCCGACTGAAAAGCAGGTAGGTGAGCACGACAATCAAAACGCCGAGCATGACCAGCGGCAGGCGGAGGCCATAGATGTTGTGGCCGAAGATCGGCAGGCCGAGGCGGATCAACAAGCCGTAGGCCGCGCCTTGATACGATTGCTCGAGCAGCGGGACAAAATAGGGGCCGATCTGCAGTTCGAGCTCCGGGCGAATCCACGTGCTGCGCAAGGTCAGCGGTCCCCACCGCCTGACTCTTTCCAGCGAGTGGTGGCCGAGTTCGTTCAGGCAGTAGATGTCGGCCACGCGGCCCTGCGGGTCGGTCGTGGCGCAAATGACATTCTGCCGGTAGACCCGCCCGAAGATTTCCTCTTGGCAGGGGGAGACGGTGCGCACGAACGGCAGCGCCAGCCAGACAAACAGCGCCGCCGGGATGCCCGCCAGCACCAAACCGACTCCCCATGCTCGCGCCGTTCGGCCTGTGTTCGTCTGCACCATGCGTCCGCTCAATGATCGACGCGGCGCCGCGCGCGTGCGCCGACGAAAAGGAAACGAAGATACTCGATGAAGAGTCCGAGGTGGTAGTGGAACTTGGATTCGCCGCCGCGCCGGCAGTGATAGGCGACCGGCACATTGGCCACCCGCGCTTTCAGGCGCACCGCTTCGGCGACCATCTCCATCAGGATCGCGAAACTGCTGCTTTCGAGTTTCCAGCGCCCGGCCAGGTCAGCCCGCACCGCGCGCATGCCGAGCGTATAGTCCCGCAGGTTCAATCCCAAGCTCCATCGCGCGGCCAGCGACCCCAGCCAGGAAATCAGGTTGCGCCAGAAAATCCGATCATGGCGCGAGGCGGGGTTTCGCGGCTGGCCGTAGCGGGAGCCGATGACCAAATCGTCGCCGGCGCGAATGCGCGCGCGAAAATCAGCGATCGCGCGCGGCGCCATCGAGCCGTCGGCGTCCATGATCATCAGCCACTCAGGGTCGCGCGCCAGCATCGCGGCCAGCCCGCTGCGCACGGCGGACCCATACCCGAGATTGGTTCGATGAGCGATCGTCAGACAACGCGCGTCTTCGGCAATCAAGGAACGAATCTCTTCGCCGGAAGAGTCGGTGCTGCCGTCATTGACCAGGGCGATAGCGGCCGGGGCGCCCAGCGCGGCGCAAACGCCGAAGATCTCCGCAACCAGCGGCCGCACATTGCCCGCTTCGTTGTGCACGGGCAAGACGACGCCGATTTCCACGCGGGACGCGGCGGAGTCTTTGGCGCCGGAATCGCTGGTGACCGCCACGTATCGCCTCCCAATCTATTTGGTCGAGAAGGGTGGAGCGGCGTTCGGGTTTCGCTAGCTATCGTACCATGCCGGCGTGACGAAGCTGCGGAATTTTGTTCCGGGTTTGCGGAAAAACATCAGCAAATAGTTGAGGATATACCGGAAAAACATCAAGAACCCGATCCGCATGACCCGGCGATTTTCCGGGTCGCCGGTGAACATCCGTTTGATCTTGTGCAGCGGATGATGAAAATTAACCGACAGAATCTTCGGCGCCCAGAAGCGGTCGAGGTCTTCAATCGACAAGTACCGCGTGGCCATCACCGGCGCAAACCAGTTGTACTTGGTGTGGTCGAAAACCTTGAGCAAGCCTTCGCGTTTCGCCTCTTCATAGAGTTCGGTGCCGGGCATGGGCGTCAGAAAATGCATGGACGCGACGTCGCATTTCAAATCGACGGCGTACTTGTAAAGCCGCGTGAGTGTCGTCTTGTTGTCTTCCGGCACGCCGCCCATAAAGGTGACGTGCGAAATCACCTCGGGATATTTTTTGGTGAGCAGCCGAACCAGCTTCAACACGCGATCGGCGTTTTCGCCTGGTTTGCCCAAGTAGTTGAGCGCCATGGGTTCCGAGTGCTCGGCGCCGATCAGCATATGCCGCCAGCCCGCGCGGACGCCCTTCGCCAGGACGCCTTGTTCTTCGCACTTCAGCAGCGTGTCGGCGCGCGAGAAGGTCCAAAACACAAATTTGTCGCCGCGCCGCAGGATTTCGTCAAAAAATCGGTTCGTCCATTCGACGTCGTGCTCGAAAGTGCCGTCGACAAAAAAGAGCAAGCCCTTTTTGTAGCCGTTGATCAGCCAATCGACTTCCTCGACGGTGCGCTCGACGCTTTTGGTGCGGTATTGCGGCAGCGGCAGCCACTCGCCGGATGGCTGCGGGTTCCAGCACGCCATTTGCGGCCAGAACGTGCAGAACTTGCAGCCCATCTCGCAGCCGCGCCCGTGTTCGATGGTGATGCCGTTGGTCCAGAACGCCGAGTGGCGCGCGTACTTTTCGACCGGCGTCAGATCGTACGCGGGCAAAGGGAAGTCGTCGAGATTCTGCGCCAGCGGCCGCCAACCTTCGTCGCGGACCTCACCATTCGGGCCGCGCCAGATCAGGCCCTGGATGCCCGCGTATTGCGGCGCGGGCGATTGGAGCTGTTCGAGCAGCTTGACGAGCGTGATTTCGCCTTCGCCGCGCACGATGAAGTGCGCGAGGTCGTCATCGAACGCGTCGCTGATATTGTACGGATAATGCCGCCCGCCGACGATGCGGACCGCTTCGGGGTGATATTGTTTCGACCAGCGCAGCACGCGTTTGTCGGCGTCGACGTAGACCGTCTCGCTGCCCAGCGCGAGTACGTCATATTGACTGTCTTTGATGTGTTGTTCGAGGCGCCGCCACCCCATCTTCTCGATATTGCAGTCGAGGATCTTCATCTTGATCTGCGGCAGGTCGCGCCGAATCTGCGCCGCGAGGCACGGATAGGCGAGAGGCAGGATGTTGTTCGAATCTTCATCGACGTGCGACCACGTCAGACGCGGCGGTCGGACAAACAAGATGTTCATGCTGGAAGCCTCCAAGGCGTCGCCAAATTGAAGTCCGTGACTTAAATCCAACGGCTGTCGGTCATGATAGAAGATGCTTATGGCAGCGTCAATGAAAACAACCTCGGCGATGCAAGTGGTACGGCCGCTTTGATCGAACCGCGGTTCTTTTTCGTCGGCCCCAAGTCGAGTATGATGCCTCATGGCCGCACCATGGCGAAAATATCCGCGCCTGTTGCTCTTCATCGCCGTCCTCGCCTTGCTGACGGGCGGCGTGTGCTGTTTCTCCGGCGGCAAAAACCAACTGGCGCCGGCGTTGTCGGCCGCGGACCTCGCCCGACTGGCCGGCGAGGGCGATCCGCCGCCAGCCGCGACGGCGCCGACCGCCAATGATGTGATCCTGCGGCGACTGCAATTGTCTGTCGCATATCTCGACCGTACGATCGATACCGCGCGCGATTGCCTGCCGTTTTTCCACCACGAAATCGGCGACGGCGCGGCGACGCTGGCGCACGCCAATTGGGACTGGTGCGACATCTCCTCGCGCTACGCGTTGGCGATGCTGAAAGCCGGCGACGTCTTGGGCGCGGTCCCCGATCGCGAGCGGCTTGTCTGCCTGCAAAAAACCATTTTGGGAACGCTGACGCGCGACGGCCTGGCGTTTCGGCGGGCGTCGGAATTCTCCGCCGTCGAGGCCGACGTTTTCGACCAGGGCAGCGTGATGCTCTATTTGATCGAGAAGCAGCGCCGCACCGGCGACGGCGAATACGCGCGGCTGATCGACCGGCTGATCGCCTCGCTGCGGCGCAAGGCGCGCCCCACCGCGCACGGCCTGCGCTTTCCCTACCCGACGATGCTGCCTAACGGCGCGCGCGGCCCGGGCGCGGACAACTGGGACCACGCCGATCCGTGCCATCACGCGGGGCGCTTGTTGTATCCGTTGGCGCTGTGGCTGCGACAGACGCCGTCGGACAAAGCGGCGCGTCGTTTGTTCGACGCCATCGCCGGGTACGTGATCCGTGATGCGCACGTGTTCGGCGCGGACGGCTCGTTCGCCGGACACACGCACGCGCGCACCAACACGCTGCTCGGACTGCTGATTCGGGCGCGCGACACGAACGACGCGGCGACGGAAGAGTTCGTGATGCGCAGCGTTGATTGGCTCGTGNNCGCGCGACGCCGCGGTGGGGCTGGGTTCCGGAGTTCATGCCGGAGCACGGCGCGGTGAAGCCGGAGAACACGCGCGCCGAAACCGACGGACTGGTCGATCTGATTTCCCTGCTCGTCATGCTGGCCGAAAAAAATCCCGCGTATTGGGACGTCGTCGATCGCTATGTCCGCAACGGCCTGCTGTCGGCGCAATTTACGGCGGCCTGGAACGGTTCGGCGTCGCCCGTCGGGGCGTTCTGCGGCTTCTGCCGGCCCAATGCTTTCGGTTCGTCGACGATGAACTGCTGCTCGCCCGCGGGCGCGGGTCTGCTGGCCGACCTGCACCGACTCGCGGTGACCAAGGCCGGGAACGAATACTGGGTCAACCTGCTGCTCGACCGCGACGGGCCGGAGGCGCGCATCAAGACGGACGTGCACGGCGATTGGTTCGCGGTGACGATCACCATGAAGCAAGCCGGCGGTCTGGTGGTGCGGCTGCCCGCGTTTGTGTCCGGCGCCGCGGACGTGGCCCGTGCGCCGTCTTCGGTCAAGTTCGAGCCGGGCCTGCTCCGCTTCGGCGCGCTGTCGGCGAATGCGGACGTGTCGTTCAGCTTCGCGTTGCCGCATCGCACGGAGACGTTCAGCATCGGGGGCGTCGACTATCGGCATGCCTGGCGGGGAAACATCGTGGTCGAAGTGCGGCCGGCCGCGGACCGCTTCGGCTTCTTCGTCGGCGAAGCGAGCGGCGTCACCCGGTGACGGCGGCCTCGCGGTACGAGGCGTGGTCGCGCCGTTCGATGAAGAGCTCATGCCACGCCAGCACGTTCAACACGCACCATAACGCGCGCCCGTTGTCGCGCCGCCGCGCCAGGTGGTCCCGCCACAACTGATCGACGAACGCGGCGTCGAAGAGGCCGGTTTTTTCCACCCGGTCGCGCGCGAACCAGCTTTCGCCCAGCGGGCGCATTTCGTCGAGGAACCAAATGGCGTGCGGCAGTTCCAGTCCCATGTTGGATCGCCGATAGATTTGGCGGGGCACGAGCGACTTCATCGCCTGCTTCTGAATGTACCGCCGCTTCAGCCCCTTGAGGCGCAGTTCCGGCGGAATGCGGCTGACGAACTCGAGCAGCAGGCGATCCATGAACGGGAAGCGGGCCTCGATCGAATGCGCCATGAACGTGCGATCGTTCTTCACCATCAGGTCGCCGATGAAGTAGTACTTGATATCGAGCGCCGAGATGCGATTCAGATCGTCGGCGAAATCGAGCCGGTCGAACAAGTCGGTGAACAAGCGGTGGGTCGGCGGGAAGTCGGCGTAGCGCGGCATGAGCCGCTTCTTTTCTTCTTCGGTCAACACGTGACGCCAGAAGAGATGCGCCTCGGGCACGGGCAGCTCGGCCCCGTCGGTGAAGCGCTTGGCGAGGAAATCGAAGCTGAGCTTGGAATAGTTGCACGGCAGCGCATGTGCGGCGCGCCGGATCCATGAGCGCATCCACGGCGTGGTCCAGCGCCGGTAGAGCGCGCGGGCCTTCAACGCCGCGTGCGTCTCGTAGGCGTTGAACGTTTCGTCGCCGCCTTCGCCGGAGAGCAGCACCGAAACGTACTTCTTCGCGGTGTTCGCCAAGACATACGACGGAATCGCCGCGCCGTCGCCGGTCGGTTCGTCGAGATAGGCCATATGAGCGAGCAGGTTCTTTTCCACGTCGGCCGCGTGGAACGGAATTTCGTGGTGAATCGGCCGCACGGCATCGACGATCAGATGCTGGTAAGCCGACTCGTCGAAACTCCGCTCGCCGATGACGAGGGAAAACGTATGCAGCTCGCGGTGGCGGTCGAGTTCCTTGACCAGGGCCAGGATCGAGCTGGTGTCGAACCCGCCGGAGAGCGTCAGGCCCAGCGGCGCATCCGAAATCAGATTGCGGCGCACCGAATCGAGCATGGCGTCGTGCAGCGGCCGGACGATCTCGGCCTCGGTGATGGCGGGGTCGGGATCGTAGCGCAGCTCGTAGTACTGCCGCTCGGTTGCGCCGCGCCCCAACTCGACCTCGATCAGCTCGCCGCCCTGCAACTCTTCGAGATCCTGAAACGGCGTCAGCCGCCCGGGAATGTAGGCCAGCGAAAAGAAGTGGTGCAGCGCTTCCGGGTTGACCCGCGGTTCAAAGTCGGGAATCGCGAGCAACGCCTTGAGCTCCGAAGCGAAGTAGAGCCGATCGCCGCGGCGCAAAAAGAAGAGCGGTCGAATGCCGTAGAAATCGCGCACCACATAAGCGCGGCCGCGTTTTTGGTCGATCAGACAAAACGCGAACATGCCGGTCAGTTCGCGTAGGCAGTCGATGCCGAGATCTTCATAGAGATGGATCAGGACCTCGGTGTCGCTCGTGGTGCGGAATTGATGCCGCTCGTCCAGCCGATGCTTCGCGCGCAACTCGCGGAAGTTGGTGATCTCGCCGTTGTAGGCGACGAGCACCGAGCCGTCTTCGTTGGTCATCGGCAGGTTGGCGCGGTCGGAAAGGTCGATGATCTTGAGGCGGGTGTTGCCCACGGCCCACAGCGCGCCGTGGCGCACGGCCCAATCGTCCGGCCCGCGGTGTCGCAGCGTATTGGTCATCGCCCGAACCGTAACCAGTTCGGTTTCGGATAAAGGCGAGGCGAGAGAAAGAACTCCCGCGATGCCGCACATGATGAAGACCTCCCGCGGCCGCCGCGATGGCGCCGCTCGCGCGCCGAAGTCATAGTATAGACGACGGCGCGACGCCACAACACCGGCGACGTTCGGCCGGGTCCGTGAATGCGACAATAATCTTGTGCGGACCCGACCAATGGTCTTATGATTGTCGCGCGTGATGCGAAAAAAAATCGCCAAAGTCGTCCTTTTGTTTTTCTGTCTGATCGTGGTCGGCGGCGAATTGTTATTTCGTCACACGATCCCGATGGAAGGCTTCATCGTCGCCAAGACGGTCGGGTTGGTCGGCTTCATGGAGGGAACGAACACCGACCAGAACGTCGTGGAGGAGGAGCTCGGGTTCTGCAACCCGTCCATTTGGCATACCGGAAAAAAGGTGCGCTATGAATTCAACCGCGAAGGGTATCGCGGCCCGCTGCGCCCCAAATTTCCCCCGCCCGGCGTAACCCGCATCATGTGCCTCGGCGATTCGATCACGATGGGGCAGGACGTGGAACTGCCCCAGACCTTTTGCGCCCTGCTGCCCGAATTCCTGCACGAGCAGCGGCCGGCGAAGCGCTTTGAATCGATCGACCTGGGACGGTGGGGCGCTTCGTCGCAACAAGGGCTGCAGTTGTTGAAGCTGCGGGGTCTCGACTATCACCCCAAGATCCTGGTCATCGCCTTCGGGACGAACGACGCGACCGATCTGCGGTACTCCGAGTTCGACGTCCCGGACGCCCAGGTGTTCGGCCCGTTTCAATTGCGGTGGTATCATCACCTCGGCTGGGTGCGCGGTGCCCACCAGATATGGGGCGTGACGAATTACTACTATCGCCGCTGGAAAATGAAACGAACGCCGCCTGTAATTCCGGAGACGCAGGTGGCGGAGCAAGGCTTTGAACGAGCCTTCGCCGGCGGCGCCACGCGCGTGCCCGTCGATCAATTTCGCGCCAACCTGGCGGAGTTCTGCCGCCTCTGCCGCGAGCGCCGCATCACGCCCGTCTTTTTGAATCTCGCCGACACGCCGGCCTACGCGCAGGCGACGAAAGCCGCGGCCGACGACTGCGGCGCTGTTTTTTTCGACGGGCGCAAAGCGGTGTTCGACGCGATTCCGGATGTCGCGGCCGGCAGAGTTCTGCCGGAATGGCGGGCGTCGTACCAGCAGCTTCTCGGCCCCGAGGTTTTTCGGCGGCCGGGGAACGAGTACCTCTGGGTGTCGACCGACAACAGCCATCTCAACGTCATTGGCCATTATCTTCTTGGGCGGCGATTGGCGCCGCTGATCGCCGACAGCTCCCGTTAGTTTGCGCTTCGATCGTACCGGCGGATTTCCACGTTCAGGCAACCGGCCGCGAACCGATCGAGAATCGCGGCGGCGGGCGGCGGCGCGGCGAGGTAGCGCAGTTGCGGCTCCGCGACTTCGGCGGGCCCGGGGGCGCCGATCAAATCCGGCAAATGAGCGCAGAGCCAATTCGTGGCGAACCGCGGATTGGCGTAGTCGTACGTCTCCGCGACGGCGAGTTGATGATCACCGGGCGCGGTCAGGCGGCGGCGCAGATTAGGGTCTCGGTAGATCGCCAGCGTCGTAATGGATAGGGTGTCGGTTTCCGCCAGGAAGGCGCCCCGCGCATCGCGAAAGTAAGTCGCCTTGATCACCGCGAAGTCGCGCAAATCCCCCGACTCCATCGCCCGGGCGAGCCGCGCGGCGACGAGCACATTGTCCTCCAAGCGCGAGCGCAGCGAGAACACGGCGCAATAGATCACCTGTACGGCCAGCGACGCGACCGCCAGCAGCGCGAAGATTTTCGTGTGCAGCGAACCCCGGCGCCAGCCGAAACGCGCCGCCGGTTCCCAATCTCGCGATTGAAAAAACAGACCGACAAACACGGAGACGAAAGGCGACGAGGCGAGAAAATAGTTGTAGTCGTAATAGCCTTTGATGGCCAAGAAAATCGGCATGATGACGAAAGCCGCCGCGAGCTGAAACAATCCGCCGCCGACGAACGGGCGATATTCGGCGAAGGCCGCCGGCCGGCGCACCCAGGCGCCGACGAAAAAGAGACTGTAGATCACGCCCGCGATGCCGGCGGAAAAGAACGTGAGCACCAGCGTCGCGCCGAGCATGGGGAAATATCGCTGCGCCAAGGCGGACCAGAGCGAGAAGTGCGAAGGCGCATCGGGTGTTCCGCGCAACGCGAAAAATTCGTAGCACATCGTGGCGTGGCTCAGTAACAGCAGGGCGAAGCCGAGCAGCGTTTGCCTCCGCAGCGCGCGAGTTTCCCAAGGCCGGATGACGATCAGCGTCGTAAAAATCAGCAGGAACGAACTGGCGTGGCACTGCAGGCAAAGGCCGATCACCAGCCAGACCAGCGGCAGCACGCGCGAACCGGGGCGACGCGACGCGATCAGGAGATAGAAATAGACCGCCAGAAAAAAGCCCAGGTAGTAGGAGTGATCGACCGCGTGCGGCAGCATGAAGCCCTGCACGGCGAACGCGGCGGCGGCGCACCACTTGCCGACGCCCTGCGGCATCAGTCGGCGGCAAGCGAAGAAGAAGATGATCACCGCGCTGATTTGCAACAGCGAGACGAAATAGTATTGGAGCTCGATATGCCGCGAAACAAGCAGCGGCAGCGCGGCCAGGTAGTTGCCGAACGGGCCGAGATTCAGACCGATTTGATATAGGGCGGGCGAACCGCTCAGCGGCGCCTTGCCGAGATCGACCAGGTCCAGCGCCTTGCGCAGAAAACCGCCGACATCTTGATAGTAGAGCCGGAAATCGAGGACATGGCAGGCGAGATGCGCGGCGACATAGAGGCCCAGGCCGCCGATGAACCACCACCGGCTCGGCAGGCGCAGTGAGGAAGCTTCCGCTTCGGCCCCGCGGGAAAAATCGTCGCCGGCCACTTCTATAATCCTTTCGCCAACGATGCGGGTTATCTTGGCCCAACCAACCAGAGGCGTCAATTGACGCCGCGGGCGAGCGCAAGACTCCGCGTCGTTTTTTGCCCGCAACGCCAAATCGATTTTTGCTAAGATGTGGCGACAAGAGGTTTGGCCTTGCTTATCAGATTCATTCGCGGTGAACCGCCATCCGATGCGGCGGGGTGGGAATGAACCAGGCGACGCGCAACGGGCTGACGTGGCTTTTTCTGGCAGCGCTGGTGGGCGTGGTCTTTTTTCTCCGGACGCCGAGCTACGGCAATGTCTTCTGCGACCCCGACCAGGGCACGAGCGCCTACACGGCGATGTTGATGTTGGATGGGCGGTGTCCCTACGCGAACGCCGTGATCTCGAAACCGCCGGGGACCATTCTGCTCTACGCGCTCAGCTTCTTGCTGTTCGGCTATCAGATGCTCGCCGTACATTTGCTGGCGGCCGCGTGGAGCGCCGCGAGCGTGTTGTTGCTGTATTTCGTCGGCCGGCGGATGCTCGACGCGACGGCGGGCCTGGCGGCGGCCGGGCTGTATGCTTGCTATCAGGCCGACATCATGGCGGCGGGGCCGTGCGCGAATTTCGAGTTCTGGACCATTCTGCCGGCGCTCGTTTGCCTGCTGCTGATCGGCGAATCGACGGCCGGGCGCAAGCGATTGTTCGGCGCCGGCGTCGCGGCGAGTCTGGCCGTGTCGATGAAACAGCCCGCCGTTTTGTTCGCGCTGGCCGGAGCGATTCTCGTTTGCGGACAAGCGATCGCCGCGCAGCAGAAGCACAAACTGCGCGCCGCGACCGGGCGGCTGTTCTGGTATGCGGCCGGCGGAGTCGCGGGCGCCGCGCTGGTGATCGCGACGATGGCGGCGGTTTCCTGCGTCGGGCCGATGACCGGCGCGCTTAATCCGTTTCGTCTCGGCGGATACGTTGCCTCTTTTGCGTCGGCGGCACGCTGGGCTTTCGCCGCGCAGCAATGGGAGCGGTTTTTCCTCTCGAATGAAATGCTTGTCGCGTGGCTCGCGTTGGCGATTGGCGCGACGGCGGTCGTCCCGCGCCTGCGACCGCTGTTCAAGATCTACGCGGGGCCGGCGCTGTTTCTCGTGGCCGCTTTGGGCGCGGTCGGCGCCGGGGGACGTTTCTTCGGCCACTACTTTGTGCTGCTGCCGCCCTTCGCCGTTTTGATCGTCGGACTCTTTTTCAGCGAGATCGTCCGGCGCGGGCCTCGCGGCGTCACCTTGTTGGCGACGTTGCTGCTCATCGGCGGAACACTGATCGACTCGCGGCCCGAAATCCGCCTGGCCTCGACGTCGACCGCGAGTCAGGTCCGCCACGGACCGGTGCTCAGCGCCTCGATTTTCGAAGCCAACCGCGAGCGAAAAATCGAACCCGGTTCGGAGGTGGAATTTATCAGCCGCGTGGAATGGCAACCGACGTTGCGGCAGGTCGCCGACCTCCTCCACGGGATTCTGCAGCCGGGCCAGACGGTGTGGTCGTATGACTACTTCGACGAGATCTACTTCTTCGCACGCACGTTCGCGCCGACGAGGCATCAGGAAAACTTCGAGCTTGTTTCCTCGGCCGCGCAATCGAACTACGGCCTCTGGCACACTTCGCTCGACGACGAAGTGAAGCGCAACCGCGCCGAGGTGATGGCCGATCTCCGCCGTCATCCGCCCGAGTTCATCGTGCGCCAAACGTTTGATTGCCCTGAGCCGGTGAATCGCACAGGGCGCGATATTCCGGGTTGGCCGGTGAACATCTACCGCCGGCCGATGGCCGAGTGCTTCGCGAAGATGGCGCTCTTCCCCGAACTGGCCGAGTTTCTCGCCGCGAACTACAAATTGGTCGAGCCGCCGGTGAACCCGGATATCGATCTCTATCTTTTGCGCGAAGACCAACCGCCGCCGTCCGATGCGCCGGGGTCGAAATGAAATTGACGAGGCCGACCATCTTCCGCGGGCTTTTTTTGCTCGTCGCAGTGGGCGTCGTTTTCTTTCTGCGAATGCCAAGCTATTCGAATTCCTTCTGCGATCCGGACCTGTCGGACAATTACGCGGCGATGTTGCTGCTGGCCGGTCGCTGCCCTTACGCGAACGCCGTGATGCCGGAGCCGCCGGCTACGATTTTTTTATACGCGCTCAACTTCCTGCTTTTCGGTTACCAGATGCTGAGCATGTACCTGATCGCCGCCGGCTGGTGCGCGGTCAGCGTGCTGCTGCTTTACTTAATCGGCAAAAAGACGATCAACCCCGCGGCGGGCCTCGCGGCGGCCGGGCTGTACGCCTTCTATCAGGCCGACATCATGGCGG
>PMZC01000389.1 GCA_003170555.1 Deltaproteobacteria bacterium | reverse complement strand
ATCGACCAGGCCGCGACGTCGCTGTCGTCGTCCGCGTCATCGTCCGCCGGCGTCGTGTCGTCGTCGGCATCGTCGTCCGCGTCGTCGTCGATCGCGTCGTCGTCAACGGCGTCGTCATCGGAGGAGTTATCATTCGACGAACCGGCATGGCAGCCGAGGCACAGCAACGCACACAGCACCGCCCAGAGAACGAAAGACCAGCGCTTCATGGCATTCCCTCCCGCTGCGTGGCAAAAACGATTCCTACATTGACAAGTATGTCACGCGAAACCAGGGAAAATCAAATGGTCATCTCGATTGATCGCCCGAACGCTTTGTTTCGTTGTATGACCATCCGCGCGATTCAAAAAAAGGAGAAGAAAATGAGCGCCACAATCAAGCCGGTATCGAAATCCGCCGAGCCGGAATTCGTCATCAGTCACAGCTTTGACGCGCCGCGTGACCTCGTGTTCAAGGAGTGGACGGAAGCCGAGCGCCTGATGCGCTGGTGGGGGCCGAAAGGCTTCACGATTCCGTTCTGCCGCGTCGATCTCCGCCCGGGCGGCGTCTGGCATTACTGCATGAGATCGCCGGAGGGCCGTGACTATTACGAAAAGAGCGTCTACCGCGAAATCGTCGCGCCGGAGCGGATCGTCGGCGCCGGCGGTTTCGTCGACACCAAAGGCAACCCGGTTTCCCCGTCGGCCTATGGGATGCCCGACTTCCCGAACCAGATGTCGATGACGGTGACGTTCGTCGAACGGGATGGCAAGACCACCGTGACCGTGCACCAGTCCGTTCCCGCGTCGGTGGCGAAGGGCTATGGGGCGGAGGAGCGCTGGAACCAATCCTTCGACCGGCTCGCCGACGACCTCGCGAAGGAGAAATCATTATTCACCTCAACCAGGCCGGAGAAACGGGTGGCGTGAACGACGAATCACAACTTTGATCCGACTTTGTCGCCTCGAACGTGCGCTGCCCCGGTCTTCGTACGCCGGCAGGACTTTCCCCAGTAATTGAGCCTCCTTTCGTCTAAGCTCAGAAGTGGCAGGTATTTTTTCTTCGCAAGTGAAACGGTGTTTTTCGGGGAAACTCTGGGCCGAAAATCGTCTTGACAGCGGCGAGCGCGGGCGTATAACCGTTATCGAAATCGATCAACTTCTTCACCGAGGGTCAAATCATGAAAACAAAGTGGATTCTTGCGGTTATTATCTTGGCGTTCGGCATCGCACTTGCTTTTTTTGCCTGCTCGTCGAGCAGCAGCAGCGATGATGACTCTGCTAGAGACGACGATGCCGCCGACGACGACAGCACCTCGTTGCCGGTGTGCAAAGACCTCGGCGGCAGCAGCGTATACGTCAAGTCGGTGTCGCCCGCCGACGGCGAAACGCGCGTTTTGCGCATGCCGGTCATCGTCATCAACTTCACCGACGAAATCGACAGCGCCACGTTTACGGCCGACCACGTCAAGTTGCTGCAGGGCTCGACGTCCATTCCGCTCGTGTTCCCTTCGCCCGACGGCGGCACGAACAACGAGACGACCCAGCCCGCGCAAGAGTTGGCGTACGTGACCAAGTACACCTTGGACTTCGACGGCCTGGCCGACAACAACGGCGCCGCCGTGCCGGCGTGCCAGGTGAGCTTCACCACGAAATCGAAGACGGCGATGATCGCGACCGGCGTGGGCAACTCGATGTCGATCGACGAGGACGGCACGCTGTGGACCTGGGGCGACCAATTGGGCAGCGGCGTTCCGCCGCACACCGGAACTAATGATATCCCTGAGAAGCTCGATCTTGGCGGCAACGTCGTCGCGATCGGGCCCAGCGCGAACTTCGGCCTCGCCGCGACCGAGGACGGCGCGGTGTGGGGCTGGGGCGATAACATGTTCGGCGAACTCGGCCAAGGCAACACCGACACGATCACCGGCGAAGTGCAAGTGCAGATGACGCTGCCGAGCGGCGTGACCGTGAAACAGCTTGCCGTCGGCGATTGGCACGCGCTGGCCTTGCGCAGCGACCACAAAGTGATGGCCTGGGGCCACAACGCCTCGGGCGAATTGGGCGACGGCACGACCGACGACAAATCGACGCCGGTCGAGGTCGCCAATCTGACCGACGTCGTCGCGATCGCCGCGGGCCAGGGAACCAGCGGCGAAGGTTCGACCGACGGCGGGTGGTCGATGGCCCTCAAGAGCGACGGCACGGTCTGGGGATGGGGCGACAACACCAGCGGCGAGACGATCACCGCCGACCCAATGACGCCCTATCTCACGACGCCGACGCAAGTTCCGGTGTTGCCGACGATCACCTCGATCGCGGTGGCCGGCTGTGTCAACGCCTACGCGGTCGACAACAATAACTCGGCGTGGTCGTGGGGCACCCAATACCTCGGGGCGCTCGGCAACGGCTCGTGCGGCCTGGATACTCCGGAACAGCCGGGACAAGTCTCCGGCGCGGGCGGAACGGGCCTGTTGGCGAACGTCGCGATGGTCGCCGGCGGCAGCTCGTTCGGGTTGGCGATGTTGGCGGACGGCACGGTTTGGGGCTGGGGCAACGACAGCAGCGGCGCGCTGGGCGACGGTACGACCGGCGCAGACGCCGACTGCGGCGGCGGCGTCGATTCGCCGAACACGCAAACGACGCCCGTCCAGGCGCAGAACATCACGACGGCGATCGCCATCGCGGCCGCGAGCGACCAGGGTTTGATCCTGCTCGCCGACGGCAGCGTCTGGGCGGCCGGCTACAACCCCAACGACAAACTCGGCGTCGGCAGCGACGTGCCCACGCTCTCCGGCACCGACGACGTCGGCATCTACGCGGAAGTGCCGGGTCTGTAGTAGTCGCCGAGATAAGTTGAAGCCGCGATAAGTCTTCGACGGGCCGGCGGCAAACGCCGGCCCGCTTGACACGCTCCGCCCTGGTTGGTCAAATACTTGTTCCGGGATCAGGGGGAAGGATCACGTCCCGTAATGCCGTCGCTGCCTTTCTGATTGCGTGAGGCGCGGCGGCAGTTCTTTTTCTTCCCTGTGGAGGGGCGACATGGATTTATACGAACTGGCGGCTTACGCGGCGCGCAGCGCCACGAGTCGCGGGCGTAAATACGCGGAGAAGTTCAAGGACGACCGGCCGGCGTACGAGCGCGACCGCGACCGCGTCATTCATTGCGCGGCGTTCCGGCGGCTGGAGTATAAGACGCAGGTCTTTGTCTACCACGAAGGCGACTACTACCGCACCCGCCTGACCCATTCGCTGGAAGTAGCGCAGATCGCCCGCACGACCGCCCGCGTGCTGGCGTTGGACGAAGACCTCGCCGAAGCCCTGGCCCTGGCGCACGATCTCGGCCACACCCCGTTCGGCCATGCCGGCGAGGAGGCCTTGGCGGCGGCAAGCGCCGAGGTCGGCGGCTTCGACCATAACGCGCACGCGTTGCGGCTGGTCACCAAGCTGGAGCACCGTTACGCCGGGTTCGACGGGCTGAACCTGACCTGGGAAACGCTCGAAGGCCTGGTGAAGCACAACGGCCCGATCACGCCGCCCGTGCCGGCGCCGATCGCCGGCTTCGACGCTCGCTGGCCGCTCGATCTTTCGAGCTGGCCGGGGCTGGAAGCGCAGATCGCCGCGCTCGCCGACGATC
>PMZC01000040.1:1935-12514 GCA_003170555.1 Deltaproteobacteria bacterium | reverse complement strand
CGTCGTCGCTCGGACAGGTGTAGGTGGCGCAAGATTCTCCACCGACCCAAGTCGCGCTGGGGGCCGAATCGCAGGTGTATTCCGAAAGGTCCATGCAATTGCCGCCGGGGAAACAGCACGCGCCGACGCACGGCAACGCCGCGCACAGCGTGTTCAGATGCCACAATCCGCCGGCGGCTTCGCAGTCGGCCAATGGTTCGTCGGTGCATCCGCCATCGTCCGTGCAACAGGCGGCGGGACACGGATAGTCAACGTTACAGGCTTGTCCGTAGTCCCACGTTCCGCCCTCGTCAGTGCAAACGGCCTCCGTCAGGTCGCTGCAGATGCCGTTACCCACGCAGCAGGCGGCCGGACACGGATGGTCGAGGACGCAAGTCAGTCCGTAGTTCCACGTGCCGCCGGCGGCGTCGCAATCGGCTTGCGTCATGTCGTTGCAGAAGCCGCCGCTGATGCAGCAGGCGGATGTTTCGGTCGTGTCGTCGTCCGCCGTATNNGGCGTCGTATCGTCGTCGGGCGTCGTGTCATCGTCAGGAGTCGTGTCGTCGTCGGTTGTATCGTCATCGGTGGAGCAGGGTTTGTCGGCGCACGTCTTGTCGCCGATCCAGTGATTGCCGGTTCCCTGACACGCATGTTCCGGCAGATCCGTACAAGTGCCGTCGTCCTTGCAGCAAGCGCCCATACAGACCTGATCGGCGCAGGTGTTGTAGGCCATCCAATGGTCATTGGCGCCCATGCACTTGGACCGCGCCAGTTCCTCGCACGTGCCGTCGCTACCGTGGCAACAAGCAGCCGGGCACGGCTCGTTTTGGCAGGCCTGGCCGCCGACCCAGTTATTGCTGGTTCCCTGACACGCATGTTCCGNNTTGCCGCAGCAGGCGCCCATACAGACCTGGTCGGCGCAGGTGTTATAGGCCATCCAGTGGTCGTTGGCGCCCATGCAATTGGACCGCGCCAGGTCCTCGCACGTGCCGTCGCTGCCGTGGCAGCACGCGGACGGGCACGGATCGTTCTGGCACTGCTCGCCGCCGACCCACTGATTGCCGGTTCCCTGACACGCATGTTCCGGCAGGTCCGAGCAACTTTCGTTTTTGCCGCAGCAGGCGCCCATACAGACCTGGTCGGCGCAGGTGTTATAGGCCATCCAGTGGTCGTTGGCGCCCATGCACTGGGACCGCGCCGCTTCTTCGCACGTGCCGTCGCCGCGGCAGCACGCCGCCGGGCACGGGTCGTTCTTACATTCACGGCCGACCCAAATCACCCCCGTTCCTTGGCAGGCATAATTCGGCAGGTCTGTGCAACTCTGGTTCTTGCCGCAGCACGCGCCGAAGCAAACTTTTTCGTCGCAGGTATGCCCCATAACAAAATGGTCATGAGAGCCGATGCACTTGCCGTGCTCGACATCCCGGCAAGTCCCGTCGTTGTCGTTGCAGCAGGCCGACGGGCACGGGGCCATCGAGCAGTGGTCGTAGTCGAGCGGGGTTCCGAAGATGGATTCGCAGTCCTTTTTGGTCATGTCGACGCAGGAATTGAATCCGGCGCAGCAGGCGTACTCATTTTGCGGTATGCAGCAATCCGCGACGCAACTTTCGCCGGTCCCGCAAAGGCCGCCCGTACACGGCGTCTGGCAATCCTCGTTGTAGGTCGATTTGGCGACGTACTCGCCCAGCGCCTCGGACGCGGGAACGAATTGCGCCTTGGCGCCCGTGGCCACGACGCCCGGCAGGTTGATGCCCAACCCGAGTTTGCCCGCGCCCCCGCAAGTCAGGGTGACTCCGGCGCCCACCAGAAACAGAATCTGATCCGCAGAACTGTTGGAGATGCGGCCGAAGAGCGCGCCGACGTTCTCGTCCGGCAGGGGGCAATCCTGGCCGCAGGCTTGATCCGCCAATCCGGCCGGTCCGGTGAACGCGCCGCCCGCGGTCTGGATTTCTCCTGAGGCGGTGATCGAAAGCTTTTTCCCCTTCGCGACTTGAATCTTGGCGTCCACCGGGGAGAGGGCCGAGCCCGGAATCTGCACGACGCTGGTCACCACGCCGCTCTTGCTCTGTCCCGAGCCGCCGCCGCCGCTGCCCGAACTGCTGCACGCGATCGCGACGGCCATCGCCAACGCGACCGCCGATAACACCAAAAGCCAACGGGTGCTGATCTTCATCTTGGTCTCCTTAGTCGACTCGGATTCTTATCTCGCGAGCCACGACATGTTCCCTGTCGCGTAAAACTCAAGCATAATGTTCTTGAACTTCAATCGACGCCTCCCCAGGGACCGAACACCAGTTTATGACTACGCTTTCCGCCTTTCGGCGTCAAGTTTTTTCCGTCATTTCGGCTCAGTGCCGAGTGCGCCCAACGACCGTGTGCCATAGTCTTGGCCGCGAGGCCAAGGCTGTGCCGTTCGTTTTTCCTGTCATCTCGACCGAGCCCCGAGTGCATCCGGGGGGCGAGCGGAGAGATCGCTTTCTTGAGATACGCACGAAGCGCAGTCCGCTTCGCCGCTACGAGAGGAGTAGATGAAGGAATGGTAGGCAGACGCAGGGATGGGCAATATGTTTGTTGCATTATGAGGGAGTTGGAAGAACTTAAAAACTGTGCTCAGATATGTTACGGTGAGGATTGACGAAAGGTGACGAACAAATGGATTTCGTTCGAGATCTCAGGATCGTGGTCTCTAAACGGCTGAAGACGCTCGGAGTGGTTTTCTCCGACGACGTTTCAGATGAAGTCGTTTTGCGGAATTACCTGAACATACAGACGAAGCTCATTCCGCGACAACCCAGAGAACTGCACTTGCCGACGAGCTTTCCAGAAATGATCGAGACCTTGCCGGAGAAATTTCGGCGCGCGTTAGACACGATATTGCGTGAAATCAAGTCTGGCGAAGATATCAATTCCCATTTAAGCAGAGACGCATTCACCGCAGGCTCCAACGACCTTTTACTTAACGCTTGGCGGCTTCATCATTTACATGTCAGCGACACGAAAAAGAACTTCAGGGAATTTTTCTTTGATCGGTCCGACTATCTGGCGTTCGTATGGTTCGAAAAGTCACATGCCTATTTGGCTGGGATTTTGCCACATAAGGCCGAAAATGTTTTTGCTAGACAGGTATTGCTGGCAACCGTACTCGATAATTGGCCAGAATTGCTCGAACCACAAGAATTCAAAAACGTACGGAGCGTTGAGCCGAGATTCTCGGATGATCAGGTAAATAGGCTAAGAAACGCACACCTCAATTTCGTGATTGAGGTCAAAGGGCGATATTTTTTGCCGCCCGGCGGGCTGATTACTGGCGCAGGAACGAAAGGCGACCATGTAAGGGAAATAGACTACCTTTATAGAGAACTACGGGATCTTCAAACTTGGATCGCGGGCCACGGAATCGGCTTATTGAAAAGAGCGCCGAGAAAAGGATTCCGTGTTCCTACACGACCAACATTCGAACTTCTTGATATAGTTGAAGACGGTTTTTTGATTCGAGAAAAGAAAACCAGGCAGCCGTTTCTTATTCCTCGCTCGGTCACGACGCAATAGGAGCTAGCGAGGCCGTTGTGCAAAGGTGCGTCAAAATGCGAAATCCTTTCCTCCGATTTGGTTTTCTTTAAACCATCAAGTTATCGCGTCTTGACACGTCGAAGCACTGACAAGCTCAGCTTCGCGTCGCGTGTCAGTGGCACCCGCCAGCCGGCAATGGCGTTCGTAAGAGCAAGGCCAAGGCTGTGCTTGTTCAACCACGGCACAGCTTTGAACCTGGCGGTTCAAAACTATGGCACACGAGAATCAATCCGCGGTCTCATCAGCTACGTCGGTCCATCGACGGTCGCGGCTTGCTTGACAGGCGCGGCCGGCCGGGCTAGACGAACACCAAACCAACGCGGGAGCGAAAATGCCGATCAAGCCCGCCCATCGTCTGGCGATGTTGCCGCCGTATTTATTCGCCGACCTCGACCGCAAGCGCAAGGAAGCGATGGCGCGGGGCGTCGACGTCATCGACCTGGGCATCGGCGATCCCGACCGGCCGACGCCGGCGGCGGTGGTCGAGGCGATGGTCGAGGCGGTGCGCGATCCGGCGACGCATCGCTACCCGAGCTACGACGGGATGCCCGCGTTTCGCCGGGCCGCGGCCGATTTCATGAAGCGGCGCTTCGGCGTCGCGCTCGATCCGGACACGCAAATTTGCGCGCTGATCGGTTCGAAGGAAGGCATCGCGCACGCGCCGCTCGCACTGATCAATCCGGAAGACCCGGTGCTGTATCCGAGCCCGGGCTACCCGGTTTATCGCGTGGCGACGATCTTCGCCGGAGGCACGCCGATCCCCATGCCGCTGCGCGCGGAGAATGATTGGCTGCCCGACTTCGCGGCGATTCCGAAATCGGCGGCTTCGCGTGCGACGCTGATGTACCTCAATTATCCGAACAACCCGACCGGCGCCACGGCCGACCTCGCGTTTTTCGCCCGGGCCGTCGCCTTCGCGCGCGAACACAATCACGTGCTGCTGCACGACGCGGCGTACAGCGAAATCGGCTTCGACGGCTACCGCGCGCCGAGCATTCTCCAGACGCCGGGCGCGCTCGATCTCGCCGCCGAGTTCCATAGCCTGTCGAAAACGGCGAACATGACCGGCTGGCGCATCGGCTTCGTCGCCGGCTGCGCCGACATCGTGCGCGCGATCGGCAAGGTGAAGACGAACATCGACTCCGGCGCGTTCGAGGCGGTGCAGCGCGCGGCGATCACCGCGCTGAATCTGCCCGACGCCGTCTACCGCGAGATCAACGAAACCTACCGCGAACGGCGCGACGTGGCGATCGCCGGCTTGCGGAAGGCGGGCATCGACGCCCAGCCGCCGCGCGCGACGTTCTATGTCTGGTTTCCGGCCCCCGGCGGCGACAGCGCGAAATTCGCCCAGGATTTGCTCGAACGGACCGGCGTGGTCGTGACGCCGGGCGTCGGCTTCGGCCCCGAGGGCGAAGGCTACGCGCGCATCGCGTTGTGCCGGGAGCGGGCGCGCCTGGAAGAGGCGATGGCGAGAATCGCCCGCGCTTGAACCGGTGGTCGGCGGTTCGGGTCAGTTAACTACGGTGAGATACGAATGAAAAATGAAAAGTGAAAAATGGAAAATGCAGACCAGACTCGGCGCAATTTTTCATTGTTCATTTTTCATTCTTCATTGTGCGGTCGTGTCTTGACCGCACACTACCCGGCAAGTAGGATACGTCGAACTACCGCCGAAAGGGCGCAATTCTGAGGGAATCCGCCATGGCCAGACGATTCGCGCCATTGGTTATCGCGTTGCTGGTCGTGCTGTATGCGGCCGTCGCGCAGGCCGCTCCGACTGTCACCATCATCGGCACGGTGCCGGTCGACGCCACCATCGGCGCCGGCGAAAAGTGCTCCGTCATCTGGAAGATCGACTCCACCGGCTCCGGCACCTACCAGGTCGAGGTCGGCGGCGCCGGCACGGCGGGCAGCGGCACAGAGGTCGTGGCGTCCAACGGCTCGGGCGATTACTCCGGCACCACCACCGGCACGACCACGGTCAGCGCCGACGATGACCTGAAAAACGGCGCCGGCGATTACCAGATCTACGTCATCGCGACCGAAGGCAGCGACACGGCCTTCGCGACGACCACGATCCATTTGAATGTCCCGCCCGCCGCGGTGACCGGCCTGTTGCTGCTGCGCGGCGACAGCGAGTTGTTCCTTTCGTGGGATCCGAATACGGAAGACACGCTCGATCATTATCTGGTGTATTACGCGACCCACAGCGGCGCGAAGGCTTCGGATTATGACGGCGCCGACGCCACCGAAGGCCGCAGCCCGATCAAAGTCGGCAACACCACGCAGTTCACGCTTTCGGGTCTGACCAACGAAGTCAAATACTATGTGCGCGTGGCGGCGGTGGACACGTCCGACGCGATCGGGCCGCTATCCGAAGAACGCAGCGGCATTCCGACCGCGACGGTGGCCTTCGCGCAGTTGCAAGACGACAAGGGCGAATGCTTCATCGCGACCGCGGCCTACGGGAGCGATCACCCGATGGTGCGCAACCTGCGCGCGCTGCGCGACCACGTGTTGCGGCACAGCGCGGTGGGCCGCTGGTTCATTCGCGCGTACTATCATCTCAGTCCGCCGCTGGCCGGTTGGATCGCGCATCGACCGGCGGCGCGGGCCGTCGTGCGCACCGCGTTGACGCCGGCAGCCTGGGCGGCCGGCTGCGAGGTGCGGCATCCCGGATCGATTTCGCTGACGCTGGTGCTGATGTTGGGCCTGGCCTGGTTGGCGGTGCGGCAACGTCGTGGGAATGGAGAGGGAGCATGAAGCAGTTGGCCGTCGCGGCCTGTGTGCTGGTGCTGTTGCTCGGCGGCGGGATCGCTTTGGCGCAGGAAGCTCCGCCGCGGCCGCCGCAGGACCTGCACTGGAATGAAAGCCCGATCTGGGGCAGTTGGGGCTTCAACGCCGGTCTGATGTTTTTCAACTCCCAGCAATTCCGGGAAATCTACGGCAACCGCGGCATGGTGTTCTACAATATGAACGCCGGCCTGAAGTTGGTGTACCAGTTGGAAGTGCTCGGCTCGATCGGCTACGGCTTTTCCGA
The DNA here is from genome assembly GCA_003170555.1 of Deltaproteobacteria bacterium. GTDB lineage: Bacteria > Lernaellota > Lernaellaia > Lernaellales > Lernaellaceae > FEN-1099. The sequence goes on along the minus strand of PMZC01000040.1, from coordinate 5,925 downwards.
GGGCCGCGGCATCGCGCCGGAGTCCGGCCAGAAAACCGACGAGTGGTACAAGCTGCACTACGCGCCCGCTTCGCTGGGCCTGACCTATCGCTTCGGCTACGTGCTCGATCAGCCGGTGGTGCCGTACCTCGGCGTTCAAGGCGCCTTCGCCTACTGGATGGAAGAGCGCGAGCACAGCGGCACGAAACGGCGCGGCTATCTATATGGCATGTTCGGCACGGCCGGGGTCATGTTCCTGCTCGACAAGCTCGAACCGCGGGCCGCCGGAGAGTTGGAATCGTCGTGGGGCATCAACCACTCATACTTCTATTACGAATATCGCTACAGCTACATGGACGACTTCGGCAAAAAAGACATCATCGACTTGTCCAGCCAATTCCATTCGTTCGGCATCGCGTTTGAGTTCTAGGCGTTGAAACGTCCGGCGGACGGCGAGCGCACCTACCTGGTCACCACGGCCTATGACGGAACCGACTACGTCGGCTGGCAATTCCAACCCAACGGCGTGAGCATTCAACAGGCGCTGGAAGACGCCTTCGAGCGCATCACCGGTCAGCGCACGACGCTGCGCGCGGCCGGCCGCACCGACGCCGGCGTACACGCGCTGGCCATGCCCGCCGATTTCACCGTCCCGCTGGAGCTCGACGTCGCCGAACTTACGCGTGCGTGGGACGCGGTGACCCCGCGCGATATTTCCGTGCGCGAGGTGCGGTCCGTGGCGGCCGGTTTCTCCGCCCGTCGGCTGGCGCGGCGGCGCACCTATCGCTACCTGCTGCTCAACCGCCGCCGGCCCAGTCCGTTTCTCGCCCGGTGGTGCTGGCATATTCCGGACAAACTTGATATAAAGACGATTCGCGCAGCGCTGCCTGCGATCCTGGGGGAGCACGATTTTTCGACGTTCCGGGCGGCGGACTGCGAAGCGGGCCATCCGATTCGACGGGTTTTCGCGGCTGAACTCAGCGTGTTCGACGAAGCGCCGGCCGCCGGCCAACCTGCGTCAGCGGGGTATGCGGGCGGTCCGGAGGACGGCTTGCTGGCGATCACCATCGCCGGCAAGGCCTTCCTCAAACACCAGGTGCGTTCGATCGTCGGCACGCTGATGGAGGTCGGCCGGGGCAAGATGACAGCGGCGGATTTCGCTGCTATTCTAGGCGCCGCCAAGCGCAGTCTGGCCGGACCTACCGCACCGGCGCACGGGCTTACGTTCGTCGGGGTGGATTTCGACGAGGCGGATTTGCGCGGCGAAAGCGGCGCGGGGCGCAAGGAGTAAGCGGGAGGCATCGATGGGTCTCAACGAGGAACGGGAAAGCGTACTGAAAGAACGGGCGGTCCTGCAAGAGCGCTTGCAGAAACTCGAAGAGCGCAAGGACAAAGTCAAACCCGAGCTGTACGCGAAGTTGCGCGGCGAGATCGACGGCAAGATCGGCGAAGCCGACGCGCGGCTGGCCGAGGTCGAGCAGGCCATCCGGCGGGAAGAAGAGGAACGCCGGCGCCGCGAAGAGGAAGAGCGTCAGCGCCGTGACGAAGAGGAGCGCCTGCGCCGCGAAGAGGAAGAACGTCATCGCCGCGAAGAAGAAGCCCGCCGGCGCAAGGAAGAAGAAGCGCGCCGCCACCTGAGCCCCGAGCAGATGCGGCAGTTGCTGATCGAAAAGTACAACGACGAACTGCAGGCGCTGGTCGATCAGTGGCGCCGCCAGCAGGAAGCGCGCCAGCGCGATCTCGAAAGTCACGCCGGGCAATTGCAGGAGCAGCGCAAGTCGTTTGAGACCGAGCTGACGGCCGTGAAAACGGAGCTCGAGGAATTGTTCCTGCGCCAGGAGATCGGCGAGTTCGAAGGCAATGAAGCCGAGTTCGACGGTCTCGCCGGTCCGCTGAAGCAGAAGTCGCAGAAGATCGAAGGCGACATGAGCGCGCTGGACTACGAGCTGGGCAAGGTCTCCGAGCAGATCGAAGGCCTCAAGCAGGCCGTGCCGCCGGATTTCGAAGAGCAGGTCGTGCAGCACCACGCCGCCGAACTAGAGGCGCCCGCGGAAGAGGAAGANNGCCGAGGGGGAAATCGCGGCGGGCGAAGAGTACGTCGAGGAGATCGAGGAAGTTTACGAGGACGAGGCCGAGCGCTCGTTCTTCACCAATCCGTTCTCGCGCTCGATGATCAACCCGTGCCTGATCGAACGGCTGCCCGACGGCCGCGAGAAGATCCACAACCTCGTGCTGGGCGGCGCGAAGGCCATCGTCGGTTCGGCGGAGACGTGCGATATCTTCCTGCCGAATTCCTCCATGGCGCCGAAGCACGCGTGGATCAAAGTCGACCGCAAGGGGCAGTACCTGCTCAAGGACCTGGGCTACAAGACGGGCACCCACGTCAACGGCAAGAAGGTCAACAAAACCGTGTTGCAGAACGGCGATCAAATCAAATTCGGCGACGTGCGGCTGATCGTCAAACTGCAGTAGTTTCGTCGGCGGGCGAAAAGCCGGGCCCCCCTTTACTTGTCCATCACATTTGGTATTTTACGCCCGAAGCGACGGGGGCCGACTCCCGTCGCTTTTCCTTTTTGCATGTTTTGGGGAGGTGCGACGATGAAATTCTTGGCCATTCTACTTTTGCTGATGGCGCCCGCGGCGGCCTGGGCGGGCGTCTGCTCGCCGGGCTGGAGCAACAGCGCGGTCCTGCCGCAAAGCGTGTTGCAGGCGCACGCCGCCTATTACGGCGGCAAGGTGTTCCTCGTGGGCGGCGTGACCACGGACGGTTACCTGCCGAACGTGCTGATCTACGACGTGGCGTCGCACGCCTGGAGCGCGGGCGAAGCTTACGACGCCGAAGGCTGGACCGGCGCGTGCGTCGTGGCGCACCAGGGCAAGGTGTACGCCTTCGGCGGCTACCGCTCGGACGCCGGCGGGCAGTATCTGGCCCATACGCTGATCTACGACGTCGCCGCGGGCCAATGGTCGGTGGGCGCGCCCATGCCGTTCAGCGCGAGCGACGCCGCTTGCGCGGCAGTCGAGGGCCTGATCTATGTGGCCGGCGGCTACGACGGCGCCTATCGCACGGAAGCGGCCGCGTACGACATCGCCCACGACGCGTGGGAGACCCCGCTGGCGCCGCTGCCCCTCGGCCGGGCGATGGCCGTGGGCGACACCAACGGTTTGGGCTTCTTCGTCGTCGGCGGCGAGACGGCGGCGGGCGCCGACGCGGCGACGCTCATCTACGACCCGGCGGACAATTCGTGGTCGTCGCTCGGCCGCCTCAACGTGGCGCGCGCGGCGGCGGCGGGCGGCTACGCCGACGGCGACTTTTATATTTTCGCCGGCGGCGGCGCGGGCGGCGAGCTCTGGGCGCCGGTCGATTCCAGCGAACTTTTCGACTTCAACGCCGGCTCGTGGTCCCTGTTCTCGCCTTCGGTCCCCGTGGCGCTCGTCGCCTCGGCGTCGGCCTTCGCGCCGGACCTCGGCGGGGTGTTCGTGCTCGCGGGCGGCGGCGCGCAGCAGGGCGAGGACGTGATGGCTTCCGACCTGACCCAGGTGTTCTCCTTCTGCCGTCCGCTGCCGACGAGCATCGAACCCGATGCCGGTCCCGATAACGAAGACGTGGCGGTCACGATCACGGGCAGCGGCTTCCAAGTCGGCGACCTGGTCACGTTGCACGAGCAGAACGGCGTCGGCGTCATCGAATTGAAAAACGTGCTCGTCGAAGCGCAAGACACGATCGCCGCCGTCGTGCCGGCCGGGGCGACGCCCGGGCGATACGACCTCGAGGTGACGAACGACAGCAGCGTCACCGGCATGTTGGCCGGCGCCTATGAAGTCCAGAGCGCCGGCGGCGAAGGCAACGACGATCTCGAATTCGACGACGACGTGGAGCTCAGCAACGACAACGCCAGTAGCGCAGTCAACTCCTGCGCCAACCTGTGCTGCGGCTGCGCGGATTGCATCTCGAGCTGCGATGTGCACAACCACGATGACGACCAGGACGATGATACCGACGACGACACC
>PMZC01000040.1:0-1896 GCA_003170555.1 Deltaproteobacteria bacterium | reverse complement strand
TGTAGGAGCGCCTTTCCAGGCGCGATTTAGATCGCACCCGGAAGGGTGCTCCTACAGAAATCGAACACAGCCGCCCTCGGCCGTGATTTGGTAGGGGCAACCCCCCGTGGTTGCCCATGATGTGGGCAGGCGCGGGGGCCTGCCCCTACAAGACGAGGGCACGGCATGCCGTGCCCCTACGGCCCACGCTCTTTACGGCTGCTTGTAGACGGTGGTTCCGCTGCACGTCTCTTCGCGCTGCGGCACGCAATAGCGGTTGGTCGGATGCCCGGAAATGGTGAGCGGCACCTGCTCGCGCACGGCCATTTGGAAATGACGCAGCGTCGCGCGGCCGTCGATGCCGAGGCGGAAAATCTCCAGCGGACTGACGGTCATCGCGGGAAAGACATAGGGCACGCCGTCGAGCTTCACCTGGCGCTCGCAGGCGAAGAGCAGTTTGTAACCGGTCTCGATCGCGATCGGCACCAACTCTGGCGAATAGAAGTTGCCCGGCCAGGCCAGCACCGGCGTATCACCGAGCATCGGCCGCAGTTCGTCGAACGATTTGGTCAGCTCGAAGCGCGCGTCTTCGATCGTGCAGCCGCCGCGATGGCCGCAGCAGCCCCAGCGCCGGCGACAGTGGCGCTTGGTCAGATATTGGTGCGACCAGGTGTGGCTGCCGATCTCATGCCCGCGCCGCCGCAAATCTTCGTAACGCGCGCGGACCTTCGGCGTCATGAACATGCCGACCACGAAGAACACGCCGCGGAAGTTGTATTCCTCGAGCAGCGGCGCGCCGATCTCGTAGTCGGACGGATGGTTGTCGTCGAAGGTGAACAGCACCGACTTCGGCGGCAGCGGTTTTCCCTCGCGGAAAAATTTGTCGATCATGCCCAGCGTGATCGAGTGATAGCCCTGCTCGGAAAGCCAGGCCAGTTGCTCGCGTAATTTGCGCGCCGGCACGGAAAACGCCGAGCCGCCGCCGCCGCGCTGCAAACGATGGTACATCAAGACCACGAACGGCGAGTGGCCCGGCTGGCACGCGTCGACCTCGGTGGGCTCAGCCGCCGGCGGAACGGGCGTCGGAACGGGCGTTGACGCCGCCGCGGTATCAAACGACTCGGTGGCGGGCGCCGGGGTTGCGGATTCGGTGACGGCCGCGAATGAGGCCATGCCGCCCTGGCAGGCGGTGAGCGCGACCGCACCGAGCAGGCAGAGTAACAATCCGCCAAGAAAAATTCGCCGTTGGTGATCCATCAGTCTTTCCGCCTAGAACGTCACCCCGCCGCCGCCGCTGTACGTGAGGTAACCGTCTTTGAAATCGATATGCGACACGTCGGGCAGCGTGTACCGCAACCCGACGTTCGCCGTAAAGCCGTGGCCGAGCGCGATGATCAACCCACCCTCGGCGAACACCGACCACAGGGTCTGATCGTACTTCTTGTCGCCACCGTCGGACAGCGCCTGCTTCCACCACGAGTACGTCATGCCGACGCCCGGCCCGAAGTACGGGCTGATGCGCGAGCGCGGCAGCGGATACACGGTGAGCGCGAGCGTCACCGGGATGTAGTTGATCTGCGTGGTTTTCGTTTCGTCGTTGGGACCGGTGTAGTCGACCGGATAGAAACCGTAGCCCGCGCCCAGCGTCGTGGAAAAGTAGCTGTTGACGTAGTACGTGAAATCGAGGCCGCCTTCGAAGCCCGTGCCCGCGTTGGAGCTCACGCCGCCGAAGTGGAACCCGAAGCCGATGCGTCCGGCCATCGGATCGCGTTGTTCGTATTCCTGCTGGTGGGGAGGCGCCGCCGCGGCCGGCAGGGCCAGCGCGCACGCCAACCCGGCCGCCAGCACGACGATCAACAGCCCGCGTTTCGTCATCGGTCTCTCCTTCTATCTCCCGTAGGGGCAGGCCTCTGTGTC
>PMZC01000105.1 GCA_003170555.1 Deltaproteobacteria bacterium | reverse complement strand
GACGTCGACAGCGTCATCGGCGGCAACAAGTACTTGCAGGGCAACGTCGAACTCTTGGTGCCGATCGTCAAACCGCTCGGGCTGAAGGGCGTGCTCTTCTACGACGTGGGCAATGCGTTCGTCGAGGAAGAAGCCTATAATCTGCGTGAACTGCGGCAAAGCTGGGGCTTCGGGTTGCGCTGGATCAGCCCGATCGGGCCCTTGCGTTTCGAGTGGGGCTTCCCGCTGTATCCGCGGCGGAACGAAGAAAGACAGGTCTTCGAATTCGGTTTCGGGACTTTCTACTAAGGGCGAAAGGAGTATGAAACATGCGTAAAATCATTCTGGCGTCAGTGCTGGCGTTGGCCGTGCTCTTCGCGGCCCAGGCGGCCTGGGCCGGTAGGGTCGGCTTTGTTGATCTGCAAAAGGTGCTCGACCTGACCAAGATGGGCCAGGAGATCAGCAAAAAAATCGCCGCCCGCACGGACGAGCTGAAGATCAAGGTCAAGAAAGCCGAGCTCAAAGTAGTCACGCTGCGCGATGCGCTCAAACGGACCGAGGCGGCCTTGTCCGAGGACGCCAAGAAGAAGAAGTACGAGGAGCTCAATCAGGCGCTGCAGGAATATCAGCAAATCGCCCAACAGGCGATGATGGACATCGAACAATTCAAGTTGTCGATGTTTAAAGACCTCATCGCCAAGATCAAGTCGGTGACGAGCAGGATCGCCGCGGCGCAGGGCTATGACATCGTCCTGCTCAAGGTCGAGGATGTCATGACCGAAGGCTCGGTCGTGCTCTACGGTTCGCCGTCGGTGGATTTGACCGACCAGGTCATCCGCCAGATGAACCTGTAAGCCGGTTCGTCGCGACGGGGTGAAGGCCGCCGCGCGGGCGTGCGGAGCAAGGTCGAACCCTGGGGGCTAGGTCAACCATGAAGTTGCAAGAACTGGCGGCGCTGGTCGGCGGGAGTGTCGTCGGCGACAGCACGCGCGACATCGTGGGCGTGGCGCAGATCGACGACGTGCGTTCCGATGAAGTCACCTTTCTCGCCGAGGAACGTTTCCGCGAGCGCCTGGCCGGCAAAGACCCGGCCGCGGTGATCGTGCGCCAGCCGCTCGCCGACCTGCCCTGCCCGCAAATCGTGGTCGGCGACCCGCGTATCGCCGCGATGCAGGCCGCCGGGGCGTTGGTCGCGGTGGAAAAATACCCCCCGGGCGTTTCGTCGCGCGCGGCGGTCGATCCGCAGGCGAACGTCGATCCGACCGCGACGGTGATGGCGCAGGCCTACGTCGGGCCGCGTGCGGTGATCGGCGCGCGCAGCGTGATCATGCCGCAGGTTTACATCGGACCGGGCGCGGAAGTCGGCGAGGACTGCGTGCTGCATCCCGGGGTGAAGGTCGGCGCGCGGTGCCGGCTGGGAAACCGCGTCATCTGCCACCACAACGTCTCGCTCGGCGCGGACGGTTTCGGCTTCACCCGCATCGGCGATCAGCACGTCAAGATTCCGCAGCAAGGCGTCGTGGTCATCGAGGACGACGTGGAGATCGGCGCGGGAAGCTGCGTCGACCGCGCGACGTTCGGCCGCACGGTGATCGGCGCCGGCACGAAGATCGACAACCAGGTGCAGGTGGCGCACAACTGCCTGATCGGCAAACGCTGCCTGCTCGTGGCGCAGGTCGGACTGTCCGGCTCGGTCGTGGTCGGCGACGATACGATCTTCGCCGGCAAAGCGGCGGCGGTGCCGCACGTGCGCGTCGGGCGGCGGTGCATCATCGGCGCGCTGGCGGCGGTCCACAAAGACCTGCCGGATGACTCGTTCGTCGGCGGCGCTCCGGCGAAACACCATATGGACTGGAAGCGCGAGTTGGCGGCGACCGGCCACTTGCCCGAGGCCCTCAAAGACCTCAAGCGTCTGATGCAGCGCGTGGAAGACATCGAAAAGGAGTTGACGGGGCGTGGTTGAAATTCACCCGACGGCGACGGTCGATCCGCGCGCGGAGCTGGGCGACGGCGTGGTCGTCGGCCCGCACGCGGCCGTCGAAGCGGGCGCGCAAATCGGCGATCGCTGCGTCTTGGAGTACGGCGCCATCGTGCGCCGCTGGACGACGATCGGTTCGGGCAATCGCCTGCTGCCGGGCGCCGTGCTCGGCGGCGATCCGCAACATCTGGCGTATCGCGGGGCCGAGACGCACCTGCGCGTCGGCCGCGACAACATCTTCGGCGAATACGTCACCATCCATCGCGCGAGTGAGCCGGATTTGCTGACGCAGATCGGCGACGAAAACTACTTCATGGCTTATGCGCACGTGGGGCACGACTGCCGGGTCGGAAATTCGGTCGTGCTGACCAACCACGCGGGCCTCGCCGGGCACTGCGAGGTGGAAGACTTCGCCCTCATCGGCGGCTACGCCGGCGCGCACCAGGGCGTGCGCGTGGGGACGATGGCCATGCTCGGCGGCGGCGCGCTGGCCGGACAGGACGTCATCCCCTATCTCATCGTGCAAGGCGCGCCCGCGCGGCCGCGCGGCCTGAACGTCATCGGCATGCAGCGCCGCGGCGTTTCGGAAGAGGCGCGCAACGCCCTGCAACAACTGTATCGAATTCTTTTTCTGCAGCGCTTGAGCCTGCCCAACGCGCTGGAGAAGATTCGCCGCGACGTCGCCGACCTGCCCGAAGTGCGCCACGTGCTCACGTTCATCGCGGCCAGCAAGCGCGGCATCGCCAGGAGGAAATCAGGTGAGTGAAGGCAACCATCGCGTGCGCGCCGGCATCATCGGCGCCGGACACATGGGGCGGTACCACGTGGCCGCCTACAGCGAACTCTACCACGTCGATCTGGTCGGCGTCTGCGACATCGATCCCAAGAAAACCGAGCTCGCCGCCGCGCCGTTCGAACTGCCGACGTACACCGACTACCACGATCTGTTCGGCAAGGTCGACGTGGTCAGCATCGCCGTGCCCACGCATCTGCATTATCCGATCGCGCGCGACGTGCTCGAGCACGGCATCCACGTGCTGCTCGAAAAACCGATTACGCCGACGCTCGACGAAGCGCGCGACCTGTTCCGCATCGCCGGCGAGCGCGATCTCGTGCTGCACGTCGGCCACGTCGAACGCTTCAACGGCGCGGTGCAGGAGATGAAGAAGATCGTCGACCGACCCTACCTGGTGGAAAGCCGGCGCATCGGCCCGTGGACCGGCCGCATCAACGACGCCGGCGTGGTGCTCGATCTGCTGATCCACGACCTGGACATCGTGCTCAACCTCGTCGGCGGCGAGGTCGTCAAGCTCGACGTGCAGGGCCGCAAGATTCGCTCGGACTTTGAAGACCTGGTCACCGTGCAAATGGAGTTCGAATCGGGCACGCTGGCCACGATGCTCGCCAGCCGGGTCAGCGAAGAAAAAATCCGCACGCTGACCGTGCATCAGCCGAAGGCGTACGTCTTTCTCGATTACAGCAGCCAGGAAATTCACATCCACCGGCAGGCCGGCAGCAGTTCGGCGCTGACCAGCCAGCATTTGAGCTACCGGCAGGAGAGCATCGTCGAGCGCTTGTTCGTGCACAAGGGCAATCCGCTCAAATTCGAGATTCAGCACTTCATCGAACACGCGATGGACAAGAGCAAGCACAAATTGAACACCGAGCAAGAATTACGTTCGTTGGGCCTGGCGTTGGAAATTCTCGCCCACTTGCGGGATCGTCAATGACCGACCGCCGCCCCCTCGGCATTCTCGCCGGCGCCGGCGCACTGCCCGTGCTGGCCGCGCGTCTCGTGGCGCGGGCCGGCCGGCCGGTCTTCGGCGTGCAGCTCGCCGAGGCCGGTCAGCGCGGGCTCGCCGCGCACTGCGCCGCCGTGATCACGCCCAACCTCGGCCAGGTCGGCCGCATTCTGGACTTCTGGCGCGAGGCCGGCGTGCGCGAGGTGCTGTTCATCGGCAAGGTCGACAAGACGCTGCATTTCGAGGCGCTGGAGTTCGACGAGGTCGGCAAGGAGATGTTGTCGCACCTGGTCAACCGCCAGGACGGTTCGCTGTTCGGACTGATCGCCGACGAAATGGAAGCGCGCGGTTTCACGGTGGCGCCGCAGACTGAAGTGCTGGCCGCGCTGCTGGCCCGCCCGGGTCATCTCGCCGGGCCGCCGCCGACGCCGTCGATGCTGCGCGACATTCAGGTGGGCCAGGAAATCGCGGCGGTTGTCTCGGGCTACGAGGTGGGGCAGACCGTCGCGGTCAAGCTCGGCGCGGTCGTCGCCATCGAAGCGTTCGAGCACACCGACGCCGCGCTGCGCCGCGCCGGCAAGCTGGCGGGCCGCGGTTGGGTCGCGGTGAAAGCCGCACGGCCCAAGCAGGACCCGCGGTTCGACGTGCCGACCGTTGGGCTGCGGACATTGTCGGTTCTGCACCGCGCCGGCGGTTGCTGCCTGGCCGTGGAAGCCGGACAGGTTTTCGTCGTCGATGAAAAACGCGTGTTGCGTTTCGCCGAAGCTAACGGGATTACTTTGTTCGGCGCATCTCGTTCGCATTGAGGAGGTGGTTGATGCCTCGTTGGTCCGTGTTGTTTTTGACGTTGTTGTGTTTCGCCACGGTCATGATCGGCATCTCGGCGGCCGAAGACAGCGCGACCACGCCGACGCCCACGCCCACGCCGAC
>PMZC01000216.1 GCA_003170555.1 Deltaproteobacteria bacterium | reverse complement strand
GACCCCCTGCGCCCAAGGCAGGTGCGCTACCAGGCTGCGCTACGCCCCGAAATCGCGCGAAAACTATCACGCGAGCCGGACAGTCACAAGGGGAAGAAGACGAAAGGGCGGATGCAAGACGCGCCCCCAACGAAGTTATTGTTCGCAGGCGAGGACGCCTACGCTCCCTATCCGTGACCCGCGACCCGGAACCCGGTTCAGCAGCCGCAGCCGCCGCTGCCGCCGTTGTCGTCGCCGGCGGCGTCATCATCGATCGTGTCGTCATCGGCGATGAGGTCATCGTCGGACGTGGTGTCGTCATCGGGTGTGGCGTCGTCATCGCTCTGCGGCACGCACACGTCGCTGGCTTCGTCGCAGGTCTCATCCGCGTTGCACGGGTCGCCGGCGTGCGCCGAGCAGGTTCCGGCGGCGCAGGCGTCCGCGCCATTGCAGAATAATCCGTCGTCGCAGGCCGCGCCGTCGTTATTCGACCAGCCGGTTTGCGAAGTGAAGACGTCGCAAATCAGGCACGGGTTGTCGACCGACGTGACGCCGTTCGGATAGCAGACGCTGCTGATCAGGCAACCCACGCAATACTTCACGGTGTAGGCGTTGTATTCCTCGGCCGCGCCTTGCCACCCGTAGCCCGTGACGATCGGGTTGCCGTCGGGATCGACCGTGATGTTCTGCGCCTTGTTTTCCTGGCCCCCGGGCGCGGCGAAAGTCTGGGAGTCGAGCAGGCCGCCGCCGGAGTCGTACATCAACGTGACGTATTTGTTGAATGCGCCGTCGGTCGTGCCGAACCCCGCGACAAACGCGGTTTCGTTTTGATCGACCGCCAGGGAAACGGCCAGGTCGTCGTAGGTCCCCGCGAGATTAAACGTCATCCACCATTGCAGCGCGCCCCCCAAGCTGTATTTGGCCGTGACGATATCCTTGTTGGTGGTCGTATCGTTGACGATGCCGATGGCGTACACCGAATCGATCGCCCCGATCGCCAGGTCGCGGACCCCGGGAGCGACCCACAACGGGATCACCAGGTATTCGGGAAGGTAGTCGTTGATATGAGCCGAACCATCGATGGTTTGCAGCCAGGACACGGTATTGTTTTTGTCGACGAAGGCCGTCGCGATATCGTAGCCCGTTCCCGCGTTGTCCAACATTCCCGAATAGAAAATCCGGTCCGCGCCGTTGACGACCACGGAACCGCCGTAGTCGATGGAGCCGGCCAGCGCGCCGTTGAGGAACGTCTTCCATTGGAACGCGCCGGTCGAACTGTATTTCACCAGCGCGACATCCATGCCCGCGCCGGTGGTCTGCTGGCCGTTGATGTACACGGAGCCGTCGGAATCCAACGCCAGGCCGGTCGCCCAATCGTCACCGTTGGCCGGCCCGTTGTTGAGCGACAACCATTGCTCGACGCCGTCGCCGTTGTATTTGGCGACCACGTAGTCCAGACCCGCCGACGCCGACTTCGCGCTGCCGGCGACATAGACGAAACCGGCGCCATCGACGGCCACCCGGATGAATGCGTCGTCGCCGTGTCCGCCGTCGTAGATGACCTGCCACTGAAAGTCGCCGTCGGTGTTGTACTTCAGCAGCAGGGCGTCGGCCTGACCGCCGGACGCCGTGGACCCGGCCAGGTATGCGTTGCCGTCGCGGTCGACCGCGATCGAAACCGCGGCGTCGCTTTCATGGGTCAGACCATCCCACCGCTGCGTCCAAAGCTCGACGCCGTGGGGGTCGTATTTGGCGACGAACACGTCGGGCACGCTGGTCCCGTCGTTGGAATAACCCGTCACATAGACGTTGCCGTTCGCGTCAGTCGCCACGTCGTAGGCGGCGTCCCAATCGTCCGCGGGCCCGTTGTACGAAGCGGTCCATTGCTGAATCATCACGGCGCGGGCGCTTCCCGCGAACAGCAGAACGCCGCACGCGAACACCGTCAGCGAAAATAAAAAGAAACCGCCCTTGGACAACACGCGTCATCCTCCCGTTCGGCAAATTTGGTCGCAGATTACCCCGCGTTGGTTATCATACATTTCTCCGCCGGCGAGTCAATCAAGGATGGACCGACAGTTCCACACATATTTTGAGGATCGGACGGATCATCGTCCGCTGGCGGTGGTCAGAAAAAAGAAGAGCGCGGCGAACCGCGCCCTTCGGACTTGGTGCGCTTCGGTGGTCAGCAGCCGCAGCCGCCGTTGTCACCGCCGCCGCTATCGTCGCCGGCGGCGTCATCGTCGGTGGCGTCGTCGTCGGTGGCGTCATCGTCGGTGGCGTCGTCGTCGCCGCTCGCCGCGCAGGCATCGTTGGTTTCGTCGCAGGTCTGGTCCGCGTTGCACGGATCGCCCGCGTGTTGCGAACAGGCGCCGCCGCCGCAGGTATCGGCGCCGTTGCAGAACAGGCCGTCGTCGCACGCGGCGCCGTCGTTGTTCGACCAGGCGGTTTGCGACACGGAAACTTTACAGATCAGACATGGTTCACCTTCCGGTATCGTTCCATCCGGGTAGCAGACGTTGTCGATCACGCAGCCCAAACAGTACTTCACCGTATAGATGTTGTCCGCGCTGTTGCCGGTGACGACCGGATCGCCATCGGGATCCAAAGCGATCGCGGCGGCGCCGGCGTCGGCGTCGGCGGAGGAGGTGAAGGACTGCTGATCCAATACCTCGCCGTCGGCGCTGATCATCGTCGTTAGATATTCGGCATGGGAAGCGACGTTCGCCAAACCACCGGTGACGAACGCCGTTCCGGTCGTGTCGACCACGATGCCATTCAACCCGCTTGCCTGGCCTTCGCCGCCGAAGACAACGGTCCAGAGCCGTGTTCCGGTCGCGTCGTACTTGAACGTCACGCCGTTAAAGGGGTCGGCGGTGGTGTTCTGCGTCTGCCCGATCACGTAGACGGAATCGTCCGGCCCGACGGCCACGCTGCGAATGTGCGGGGCGGGGTTGTTTGCCATCGCCCAAGAAGCTTCGGGGGTGAGGTCCGACCCGTTCCCTCCGGCCCCGTTGAAAATCTGCTGCCACAGCGGCGAATTGCTCGCGTCGACGGCGGTGGTCGCAAGGTCCATCCCGGTGTCGGCATTGGCTAGGTTGGCGGTAAAAAAGACGTTTCCCGCGGCGGCGACCGCGACCCCTCCGCCGAAATCGGCGGAACCGGCTTGCGACCCGTTTTCGGTGCGAGTCCATTGCAGGTCGCCCGACGAATTATACTTCACCAGCGCCACGTCCGTGCCCGACGCCGCGGTCTGTTGGCCGACGACGTAGATATTGCCGGCGGAATCCACGGCCATCCCGGTGGAATAATCGTCTCCGTCGCCGGGTCCATTGGCGGATCGCGCCCAGATTAGGGCGCCGGCGGGATCGTACTTGGCGAGGAGATAGTCGACGCCGTGGTCGCTCGTCAAGGTGGCGCCCGCGACTACGATGTTGCCGTCCGCGTCGACCGCCACGGGCGAAAAGTAATCGCCGCCGTTGCCGCCGTCATAGATCGCTTGCCACAGCAAATTTCCGCCGGTGTCGTATTTCAAGAGAATACCGGACGCGCCGTTTGGAATCGTGGTTAAGCCGGCGACGTACACGTCGCCGTCGGCGTCCACCGCGATGCCCAACCCGAAATCTCCGGCTGCGGCGTCGCTTTGCCAGAGTTGAGTTCAGGCCTGGCCGCCCGTCGAGTCGTATTTGGCGACGAACACTTGGAAGATCGAGCCGGTGGTTTCGGAAATCCCCGCCACATAGGTGTTGCCGGCCGCGTCCGTGGCGATGTCATAGCTTTGATCGATCAAGCCGGCGGGGCCGTCGTAATGCGCGACCCATTGTTGTTGCAAAGCGGCCTGCGCGACGTCGGCGAGCAGCAGAATGGCGGTGAAAAAGGTAAATCCGAACAGCGGGAACAGGCGACGGTGATGCGGCGCATTCATCTTATTCCTCCGTTGCTCGTCTGGGGTCGTATTGCATAATAATCCTTCGCCGTCAAGCGAGGCAGTCGCGCCAATTTCTCGTGTAAGTTAACCGCAAAAAAGAAGAGGGCGAGTCGAAAACCCGCCCTCGGTGAGCTCGACGGGGCGATTCGTCAACCGCCCCGTTGCTGATCAGCTTGGTCGTCAGCAGCCGCAGCCGCTGCTGTTGTCGCCGTTGTCGTCGTCGCCGGCCGGCGAGGAGTCGTCATCGCCGGAGGTTGTGTCGTCATCGGTTCCGGCCGGAGCGATGGTGACGGTCACCGTCGCCGGGTCGCTGTCCTCCGTGCCGTCGTTGACCACGAGCTGGAACTGGGCGTCGCCGGCTTCCGTCGGGGTGAAGGTCGGCTTGACCGCGGTCGCGTCGCTGAGCGTGATGGTCGGGCCGCTGACCTGCGTCCACGCGTATTTCAGGGTATCGCCGTCCGCGTCGCTGCTGCCGCTGCCGTCGAGGCTCGCCTGGACATTGAGGTCCGTCTGGAAGTCGGCGCCGGCATTCGCCACCGGTTTCGCGTTGGCGCTTTCGTAGCGCAGCAGGTCGAGGTACAGGCCCACGGCGTACGCGACGTGCGGGCTGGCGAAGGAGATATCAAACTCGCCGCCGTGCAGGCTCAGCGCGGATTTGTCGACCGTCCAGTTGGCGCCGCCGTCCTCGGTGTAGAGAAACGCCGGAGCGTAACCGAACCCCTTGCTGGCGATGCCGTACATGATGCCGAACTGCGGGTTGACGAACTTGACGCCTGAGGGATACCAGCCCTGGGTGCCGGTAATCGTGGCCGGCAGGTTGGTCACCGGATTCCATGTGTCGCCGCCGTCGGTCGTGTGGTAGACGGCGACGATATCGCTTTGCGTACTCGGCACGTACGTTTCGCCGATCACCCAGCCGTTGTTCTCGTCGGCGAAAAAGATCGCGTCATAGCCTTCCGAAGCGCTCTGCTTTTCCGGCGTCCAGTTCAGACCGCCGTCGAACGTCTTCAGGATCGTGCCGTTGAGCATCTTGTCGGCTTTCCGCGGGTCGAGGTTCTGCAGGTAGTCATGCCGGTAGAGCGGATCGGACGACAGGCGCTGCCGGTGCAACTGCTCGCGGATGAGGTCCATCCCCTGTAGTTCGTCTTTACCGCTTGTATCCGGATCCCAATCGCCGGCCGCGATCCAGCCGACGTTCTCGTTGATGAAGAATACGCGGTTGAGGTAATCGCTCGTGGTGGGCGCTTTGGGCAGCTTCGTCCACGTCTTGCCGCCGTCGATGGTTTTGATCACATACTTGCCCAGCCCGACGGCGTAACCGATCATGTCGTCAACCATGCTGATCGACTGCACCGAGGCCTGATTGACGTACGGAATCTTCGCCGTCTTGAACGTCTTGCCGCCGTCGTCGGTGTACCACATCGTCGGCCCGATGGTCATGGCGCACGCGATGACGCAGATCATCTGTTGGCCGATGTCCGGGCCATAACTATCGATGCATTTTTGGTCCACGCCGGAGCCGCCGAACAGGCCGTTCTCCGGATCAAACGCCCACACCGACGTGCGCGCGTCGGTGATGTGCAGCATGTCGCACATATGCGCCGGGTCGGTGCTCATCTGAAATTGATAGATGTTCAGTAGATGCTGGCCGGCGTCGTTGCTCTTCCAGATAAATTGGAACGTGTCGATGTTGTTCGTCCACACGCCGACCGCGAACAGATCGTCCGCGTCGGGGGCGGACACGCCCAACAGGGCGTTGTTGTAGTTCGGATCCATATGCTTCTGGGTCCATTTGCCGTATTCGGCCCACGCCGTTACAGCCACGGCCAAAAGCAGCACCGTGATGATGATCGCAATCCGTTTCATGACGCTATCCTTTCATGCCTTGTTTACCGTTCTAACGCTGCGAATCGAAGCCGCTTCTTCACGCGTTCATCTGCGCGGTCGTGGATATTAAACCACGGCCGAAGCCGGCGCAAGGGAGAAAAAGTGCAAGATCAAGGAACGAAAGACCATTTGTCGATGAGGTCATCCGCGGCGGCTAAGGACGATAGAACCCGGTGGTGAACATCAGCGCGGCCAGGGGCAAGCCGGGATTTTTACGACGCGCTTAGCAACCGCAGCCGGAATTGTCGCCGCCGCCGCCAGCAGATACGATATCGTCATCGGTCGCGTCATCGTCGGACGACGGCCACAACGAGGGGCTAAGAAAGATCCCCTCAGAAACTCCGTAGTTCGCGTAGATTGCATCCTCGTTTGAATCAAGAGACATGACGCCGCTCGCGCCGAATTCGGTATTCCACCTTCTGTTACCGGAGCTATCGAACTTTTGTAGTTCAGTATGGGACGAGATGCACTCATCCGATGCGCTAATTTCGTCGCAGATCCCGGCGATCGTGTAGATATTTCCGAACCGATCGACGGTGGGCCAACCAATCCCGCCTATTAAATACTTATAAGAAACATCAAAGATCGTTTGTCCAGATGTGTCATATCTGATGATATGATTTTCCCTTTCGTCACCTGACGAGGTGTCAACCCCCAAGACAATAGGTCCACCATCTGGAGTGATGGCGAGATAACCCATAGACAAATTATCGGCAAAATCGCGCCTCCATTGTTCGGTTCCGTTTGGGCCATACATCACCAATTTTTCGCCTTCCTCGCAGCTTTCGAGAACGTAGATTGCACTACTCCGATTTCCCGCGAGGGCTCCGAAATCGCAACGATTCGATTCTATTTTCCAGAGATTATTTCCGCTTGAATCAAATGCGAACAAAACAGAATATGTATTTCCTTGATAATCCCAAGCAACGGAAAGAAGGTAACTACTTCCGTCACTCTCAACGAATAGATCTAGGTTCACTGATTCGAACTGAGTTTTCACGGTTTGCTGCCAGAGTCGTTCGCCGTTCGGGGAACACTTCGTTATTATGTGAGTCGTATCGCTGGCTGTATCACCGGAATACTTTTCGCATAGCACGTAGACATTGTCGTCGCTATCGGTAGCCAAGCCCAAGCCTCCCGGCGAGGCATTGGCTATTTTGTCCGTCCATCGTTCGCGCCCGTATTGATCGTAAGAAAAAAGCGTACAATTGTCGACCAGCACAAAGGTGTTGCCTTCATGATCGGAGGCCAGGTCGCCGTCAATACCCTGAAGTCGCCAATTTATCTCTCCGCGACGGCTATATTGCGTGATGCCGCTATCGTTGAGGATTGTAATTTGACCAGTCGGGCTGACGTCGACTAGATAGATATAGAAGTCAGGGTTGCTCCAACCGGGGCGGCCCGAAATATCGAATGTAAATAATCCCGCCATCGATATTGAACAAGTAGCCAGAAAAACCGCCAAAGCAAAGCTAAAGACTTTCAAATATCTCATCATGTCTGATACCTTCTCACACGATAACCTTTCATGTCAAAAAGGTCGGTCCGTTACCGTAATCGTCTAGTCGGTTTTACCAAAACCGGTAATAATAATAGTTGGAATATTCCAATACGAGTCAATTTCGTTGAGTGTTACTCCATCTCCTTCATCAAACCACGGGATAAACGTTATGCTAGAATTGTTAATAAGGTTCTTCACATTTCTGGCGTTCCAATGTTCAAGACGAATTACGGCACACATACACTTCGCTACTACACTACTGCCATAATTGCCGGAAATGATACAGAAGTAATTGATATCCAATTCCGGCCTAAAATTGCCCGGCAGCCAATCATTTTTAGGCACATACGGACTGTTTAGTACTCTAGAAAAATTATCGTAAACATTATCGTTGAGATTTTGATAATAACGATCTTCGTTGTCCGTTTGTATCCAGTACAAGAAAAGTCCGGTGTGGCCTCTTAGATATACGTGGTATCCCGGATGAACGAGATCGCCGAGACGCGAGTAACTGGTCGGTTTCGCGACGGGATAGTGTATATATTTCGGCCCATCGCCGGTACATAGAAGTCTTCCTTTGTTAGGCTCGGTTTTATAGCCCTGATTAGGGTATAAATAGCGATTTTGAGAAATGAATGTGTCTGTAATCTTGCTGGCGTGACATTCGGTTGGAGTCGGCAGTTGAACCGGAGACTTGCCCTTTCCAATCGCCCACACTGCGAAACGGCCGCACCAATCGCCGGGCATGTCAAACCAGCTGCCGTCTGGTTTCTTTCCCCACATCGAACCAAATTTGCGGCACCAACCGACGCCGACATACCGCGCTGCGGCCATAATAATTTTGTTTTGTAATATCAACTCCGGATCGTACCATTTTCGTCCAATTTGTCCTTGTGGGAATAAAGGTTGCGGTCTTTTCAGCGCATTTGGATCGTTTTTGTAGAGCACCGAATATTTTCGGTACAAACTAATTGCGCCAGAAAGTTCGACAAAGCCCGAACATCCTGCCTTTATAGTTACCGGCGGATTTTCTTTATCTTCTACTAACCAGTGACGGTTCAGTTTGATGGACACTTTTTTCAACGTGAACGTTTTTCTTGCGCTGATTTTCACTGTGACACAATCGAAAAGATCCGGATCAAAATAGGTGCCTGTTTCCTCGTTTCCGCCGCCGACCGGAATTTTATAGCCCACACAGCGTCCTTGCCATTGGCTGGCGTGATAGACGATAAGTGTTCCCACATATTTGCTGGTGTTTGGATCGTAAATAAGTTGTTCCAACGTGTCCATGACTGTAGGTTGTAATTGACGCCGCTTCAAAGCTGGTTTTTCTTCTGGAACCGGCGGCGCTGGATTCCACCTCGAAAAGTAAAACTCGGCGTAAAACCCGGCCACTCCTTTTACCAAATCAAGCTGATACAATTGGTAAGTCAGAACGGATCGAGGATAAGGCGCATTCGGTGAACCGACCGTCACGACAATATCCGCGAACGGGCTGATTATGATATCGGGCGGGCCAGAAGGCGGATCGACTTCCAAATGTAGGCAGCTATCATTCCAAAAACCCAGGTACCAACCAGGATGGGCCGTCGGTGTTTTAACAATAGGTCGAGGGGGTGAAGGTCGCGGCGGTGACGGCATCATAGGTGATATGGTCGAGGGCATTTGTTTTTGGAGAACCTGCGAACGCAGACGCATATGAAAAGCATGAAAGACAAAAGGGTCTTCCAATAACACCTCTTCGCTCAGATCGAATAGCTCGCCCCGGAATTCCGCCTCGGCGGCATCGACATTAAGCACCATCGTGTGCGCGATGGAGCCTTCCGCTTCAGCAATAGGCGCCTGGGCATAATTCACGTTCGCTAGCGCGTTTTTCAGAACGGCCTTCAGACGCGTGCGTTCGGCGTCGGAAAGTTTCGACGATGTCGTTGGCGACGGATTCTCCGGCGCGGGGACATATCGGCCGTTTTCATCGGCCACTAACAGCCGACGCTCCAGGCCGTGTTCGGTGCGCTTGAAATAATAGCGAGGCGGATGTTGTCGCCGCGGGACGATGCGTTGGCCCATCGTCTACCCTCCGTTCCGGATCGATTGTCCTACTTCCGATTCGGTTTCGTCAATCGAACACTTTCGACTTACTATCCTCGGTGATGATCGTCTGACTTTCGTGCATCGGCACGATGTCGCCGTTTGCGTTCTTCATGGTGAACGTGATCTGGTTCGCGCCGGTGAGCAGCGAGCCGCCGTCCAGCACGATGGCGAATTGGCTGTCGCGCAGCAGCGCGTGGTCGTGGTGGATATTCACGTCGACTGGCGAATTGGGCATGCCGACCGGTACTGCCGATTCGTCTTGTATACAGATCATCGAGCCGGCCGTCGCCTTCAACGCCGCGAAGTCTTTGATGCGCGGCGAACTGGTCACGATCTTCAGCGTGTGGCGCTCCGGTCGATCAAACGCGCACACCAAGAGCCGCGAGTTCACCGACGCGTGCACCGCGCCAAGCACCGGGTCTTTGATCGTCGTGTCGCCGATCAGATGCACCTTGCCGCCGTAGATCGCGA
>PMZC01000228.1 GCA_003170555.1 Deltaproteobacteria bacterium | reverse complement strand
GATCGTCGCCGCCGGCGGGCAGGCCGTCGACCGCGCCGCCCAATGCCTCGGCGCTGTTCTCCAACCGGGCGAGCGCGGCCGCGCGCGCATCTGAGGCCCGCGCCGAAAGGAAGTACACTTCGAAGCCGGTGGCGGTTTGGCTGTACGCGCCGTTGGCGTGCAGGCACATGAACAGGTCGGCGCCCGCTTCGTTGGCGATGCGGGTGCGCTCGGGCAGCGGAATGAACGTGTCATCGTGGCGCGTCAGCACGACTTCCAGATTCGTCCGGCGGCGGAGCTTCTTCGCCAGCTTGAGGGCGAGCGCCAGATTCACGTCCTTCTCGTTCAAGCCCTGCGGACTGCGCGCGCCGGTGTCGTGTCCGCCGTGGCCGGCGTCGAGCACGATCTTGCGCAGGCTGAGCATCGAATGACGGCGGCCCGCCGCGNNAGACTGAGCATCGCATGACGGCGGCCCGGCGCGGCGTCCGGCGGCGGTTCGACGTAAGGCTGCAGCACGACCGGCGGCGGCGCGCTCGGCGTGAGGCCGGTCAGCTTCACGCTTTTACCGAGCAGCTTCGGCAGCACCTGCTCGAAGAACGAAACCGGCAGGCACAACCGTCCGCCGATGAACCGCGGCGTCGCCCCGAGCGGCAGCAAACGCCCGTTGATCAGCGCGACGTCGGAGAACAGCGTCGCCGCCGCCACGTTGTTTTCGTGGGTCACCGTGAGCCGGCCCGCCGTCGCGCTCCAGACGGTGTGCGCGCCGAGTTGATCGAGCAGCGGTTCGGCGGGCAGGTAGATGACGCCGTCGACCTGATAGACCGCATCGAGCGTGCGCGGCGGGGCGTCGCCGAGCTGCAGTTGCCCGGCCCCGGCCAAGGCCAGCACCGGGACGATCAACCACAACCACGGCCACGCGCGCTTCATCGATCAGCTACTCCCGGCGTGTTTGATGTGTGCCATAGTCTTGGCCTCGGGCCAAGGCTGTGCTTGATGCCGCAAGTCAGGACGCCGCTTTGAGCCTGACAGCTCAAAACTATGGCGCCACGCCGACGCACGGCTTGAAGCTGACGGCTCAAAACTATGGCGCATCCGAACCGGCGATCAGTAGTCGAAGATCCGCTGCAGATCGACCTCGATCACCTGGCCCTCCTGCTCGATCTCGACGGCGTGTTGGATGTGATAGTCCTCGTAGTGGATCGCGATCTTGTTCGCGCCGGCGGGCAAAAACAGTACGGCGCCGCTTTCGCCTTTGGTGAGCCGCGACTGCGGCGCCGGCTCGCCGCAGGCCACCTCGGCCTTGTCCAGCGCCATGGGCCCGACGCGCACGACGATCACCACCCGCAGCGAATCCGGCGGCCGGACATCTTCGCGCGCGTGACGCGGATCGAGCTTGGGCGGCGGGGGCAGCGGTGTGATCGGCGTTCGCGGACCCGTGGCCGCGGTAGTCGCCGGCCCGGCGGTGGACGGTGCGCCCGCGCCGATTCGGGCTTCCACGAATTGTTCGACCGTAACGCCGGTGACGTTTTGCTCCTGCAGGATCGCGGCGAGCGGACCGCTCGTTTTGTCCGCCGCCTGCTGCATGTATTCCGCCAGCACCTGAAACTCCGCCGCGGTGATCCGCCGCGACAGACTGCACCGCCGGATGTTGTGATGCAGCAGCGTGAACAGGAAGGCGCCGATCGCGTCGCGCTCCTGCGCCTCGACCGACAGCGGCGCGCCGTTGACCTGCAGCACGTTGTGCAACTCGGAGAATTCGAGCGCGTCGCTCCGGCCCATGACCTCCGGCAGCAGTTGGAAGAGCCGCTCCATGCCCTGCGCCACCGCGGTGTTGGACGGCGAATAGCGCGCCATCAGGCCCAGGACGTTCATCCATTGTTCAACGAACTGGACGACCGCGTCTTCCTCGACTTCATCGAATAGAAATTTTCGCCGCAAATTCCCGCTCCCGGCCCATGCGACCGGCCGCGAAGACAAACTACCCCTGGGGCCTGATCGACGCACACGACCACGACTCGGCGCGATCTTAGCGGCAGCGGTCCCCCACTGTCAACGAAAGCGCCTTGAAGGCCGGGCGAAAATGCACGACGATAGACGGGCAATTTCGAAGCGGCGCGGGATCGGGAATGAACCAGGGGAAACTGCAGGTCCACGTCAAGGTGTGGCTGGCCAACGAAGGCGGCGAAGCGGTCTTCGGCCTGGGGCTGCTGCGTCTGCTGCAAGGCGTGGAGCAAACCGGCTCGCTGCTGCAGGCCGCGAGCGCGCTGGACATGAGCTACCGCAGCGCCTGGGGCCGCCTGAAGACCGCCGAGCGGCGCCTGGGCGAAGCGTTGCTCGAACGCACGCCGGGGGCCGGACGCCACGGCGGCTCGCGCCTGACGCCGACGGGCCGGCGTTTGCTGGAACGCTACGGGACGCTGGTCGAGCAGATTACGCGCTCGTCGGAAGCAGCGTTCGGCCGGCTGTTTCTGATCGACGACTGACCCTACGGCGCAGGAGGCGGCATGGCCGCGCACGACAAACCGCTGTTGCTCATCGACGGCTCGGGCTACATCTTCCGCGCGTTCTTCGCGCTGCCGTCGCTGTCCAGCCCCACGGGCGTGCCGACCGGCGCGGTCTACGGCGTGGCCACGATGCTCGACAAAACGCTGCGCGAACTCGCGCCCGAGGAAGTGGCCGTCTGTTTCGACACCAAGGCCAAGACCTTCCGCCACGAACGTTTCGCCGAGTACAAAGCGAACCGGCCCGAACCGCCCGACGCGCTGATTCCGCAGTTCCCGCTCATTCATCAACTGGTGAAGCTGCGCGGGCTGCCGCTGCTGGCCATCGAAGGCTACGAGGCGGACGACATCATCGGCACGCTGGTCCGCCAGGCCGAAGCGGAAAAGCGGCCGGTGATCATCGTCAGCGGCGACAAAGACCTGATGCAACTGGTCAGCGACCGCGTGAAGATTTACGACCCGATGAAGGACAAGTGGATCGGTCCGGCGGAGGTGCAGGAGCGCTTCGGCGTCGAACCCGCGCGCGTGATCGACGTGCTCGCGCTGTCGGGCGATTCGTCGGACAACGTCCCGGGCGTGCCGGGCGTCGGCGACAAAACCGCGCGCAAGCTGATCGAAGAACACCACACGCTCGAAGGCGTGCTCGCCGCGGCGGACGGCATCAAGGGCAAGCTCGGCGAAAAGATTCGCGCCAACGTCGAGCAGGCGCGCCTCTCGCGCGAGTTGGTGACGATCAAAACCGACGTGCCGCTGCCCGTCGATCACCGGCAACTCGCGCCGCGCGATCCCGACCTCGAAGGCCTGCGCGCGTTTTACGCCCAGATGGGCTTCCAAAGTATGCTCGACAGCCTCGCGCCGAAATCCGCGATCGACCGCTCGCGCTACGAGACCGTACTGCGCGAGCCGCAACTGGTCGAGATGATCGAACGGCTCCGGCGCGCCGGGCGCTTCGCCTTCGACACGGAAACGACCTCGATCCACCCGACGCAGGCGGATTTGGTCGGCCTCAGTTTTTGCTGCGACGATGACCGGGCGTACTACGTGCCGGTCGGTCACACGTACCTGGGCGCGCCGCCGCAGCTCGCCGCGGCCAAGGTTTGTGCGAACCTCAAGCCGCTGCTCGAAGACCCGCACGTCGCCAAATATGCGCAGAACGGGAAGTACGATTTGCTGGTCCTCGAACGCTGCGGCGTCAAGGTGCAGGGGCTGGCGGGCGACACGATGATCGCCGACTACCTGCTCGATCCGGGCCGCGCCAGCCACTCGCTCGACACGCTGGCCGCGCACTACCTCGGCCACAGCACGATCAAGTACGGCGAGGTGGCCGGCGAAGGCAAAAACCAGAAGCCGTTCGCCGAGGTGTCGGTCGAGGACGCCACGCGCTATTCCGCCGAAGACGCGCACGTGACCTGGCTGCTGACCGAGAAGCTCGAACCGCCGCTGCGCGCCGACGAGGCGTTGTGGAAGCTGTATCAGGAGCTCGAGCTGCCGCTGATCGACGTGCTGGCCGCGATGGAGCGCGTCGGCATGGCGATCGACGCGGCGTTCTTCCAGCAATTGTCGACGGAGTGGGATCACCGCATCAACCAGATGGTCAAGGGCCTGCACGAGGCCGCGGGCGAGGTGTTCAACCTCAACAGCCCGCAGCAGATCGCGCACGTGCTGTTCGACAAGCTGCAAATCAAGCCGACCAAAAAAACCAAAACCGGCTATTCCACCGACGCCGCCGTGCTCGAAGCATTGGCCGAGCAGGGCCACGATGTGCCGCGGCGGCTGCTCGAATACCGCACGCTGGCGAAAATCAAAAGCACGTACGTCGATACGCTGCCCAAGCTGATCAACCCGCACACCGGACGCATTCACTCCAGCTTCAATCAGACGATCGCCGCGACCGGGCGCCTGAGCAGCTCCGACCCGAACTTGCAGAATATTCCCATTCGTTCGCCGGAAGGCCGGCGCATCCGACAGGGTTTCATTCCCGCGCCGGGCAAGGTGCTGCTCTCGGCCGACTACAGCCAGATCGAACTGCGCCTCGCCGCACATCTGTCCGGCGATCCGCACATGATCGAAGCGTTTCACTCGGGCGAGGATTTTCACACGCGCACCGCGGCCGAAATCATGGGCGTGTTCCCGAAACTCGTCACGCCCGAGATGCGTGCGGCGGCCAAGACGGTCAACTTCGGCGTGCTATACGGCATGAGCGCATTTCGCCTCGGGCGCGACCTGGGCATCGGCACGAAGAAGGCGCAGGAATTCATCGATGACTACTTCACGCGCTTCGCCGTGCTGCATAAATGGCTCGACGAAATTCTGAACGACGCGCGACGGCGCGGCTACACCGCCACGATTCTCGGTCGCCGCCGCCCGCTGCCCGACTTGCAGAGCGCCGACAACCAGGTGCGCTCCGCCGCCGAACGCGCGGCGATCAACACGCCGGTGCAAGGCAGCGCCGCCGATCTGATCAAACTCGTCATGCTCCAGCTCCACCGCCGGATCGAACGCGAACGGCTGCCGATGACGATGATCCTGCAGGTGCACGATGAGCTGGTCTTCGAGGTGGAGCAAAAGGCGGTCCCCGCGTGCACGGCGGTGGTGCGCGAGGAGATGGAACAGGTGATGAAACTGTCCGTACCGATCGTCGTCGCGGTGCACACCGGGGCGAACTGGATGGAGGCGCACGGATGACCACGCATGATTGGCATAGCAAGCCCGACCGCGAACCGAAGGCGATGTTGATTTGGGTCAAGCTGTTGTTGTTGCTGGGAACATTGGCGCTGGTGATCTGGCTGATGGCCAAGCTCAATCAGTTCTCGGCCGCGCCGCTGCCGCCGCCGAATCCCGCGGCGGTTTCGCCGACGCCGCAATCGTTCGAGGTGCAGTTTCAGATGCCCACGCCGGCGACCGGGCCGCGGCCCGCGCCGCCGCCCGCCGCGTCGCCGCCGCCGGCCGGAACGCCGCACGCGCGGCTCGTCGCTCCCGCGCCGGGGAAGTCCTAGCGCGTTTTAGGTCGATCAACACGGGCTGAAATCGGCGCGACCCCGTCAAAAGCCAAGAAAAATGCGGTTCGCGTGAAAAAAGCCTTGACCGGAAAACCGCAAAGTGGTACGGAAACAGCATCCGTAATTTTTCCATTCATAAACGAGGAGAGATTCGATGGCCGACAAAAAATTCATGACCAAATCGCAGTTGATCGCGTACTTCGCCGAGAAATTAGGTATGACCAAGAAGCAGGTCGGCGAGATGTTCGGCGACCTCGCCGCTCTGGCCGCCAAGGAAGTCAAGAGAGCCGGCGCGTTCGTTCTGCCTGATATCGGCAAGCTCGTGCTCGTCAAGCGCGCCGCCCGCATGGGCCGCAATCCGGCGACCGGCGAAGCGATCAAGATCCCGGCCAAGACCGTGGTGAAAGCCCGTCTGGCCAAGGCCTTCAAAGAGGCCGTCGTTCCGCCCAAGAAATAGCGCGGAGCATTTGTTCGCGGCGCGGCCGTCTGCTCGGCGGCGGCGTCTTTGACCGGTGTTCGCTTTCGCGGGCGCCAGTCGGTTGGGTTGTATGAACCAAGAAGGCGGGATCGCGATCCCGCCTTTTTTTCGTTAACCCGAATCGTATACGACGCGGCCTACGAGCGAGAAAACACCACAATCCGGTTTGCTGGTGTCTTTTTACCTCGATCTCATTTCCCAAATATGGTGGACAATGTTGTTGAGGGTTACGCACTCTTTTCCGGAATTGTGCGCGTCCTCTATGATCTTTTCGATGACAACCGGGTTCTTTAGAGCGTCCTTGTTTTTGTCGAAATCGTATTCCGCTCGATAGTAGGATAGCTTGGTGTCCCAAAAAATATCGCCAAGTTCTTGCCGCAAAGTAGTTTCCAGATTCCTTTTAAAGCACGCGAATGTCGGCTCTACGGCCTCGGGCCAATCAACCTCGATACTCCTAACAAGTCTGAGAAGCTCGCGATTGATAGACGGCCTGGCTCCATTACCTTCGAAATCGCCATCCCAGACTAGGTAAGTTGCAATCCCAAATTCGCTGAAGATGATCGCCGGGCGATCGATATTATTTTTCCCTCCGCACGGCACCACGGCGATCCCGTTCTGCTCAAAGTCATGCCCGTACGCGTTGGCGACACCGAGAATTGCGGCCCTATCGGTCTCCCCTTCAACCAGCACTACAACCTGAGCAAAAAATCCTTCGTTCATCCAAGGGTTCATTATTGTTCTAAGCTGAGGCAAAAGCGTTTCAGGTGTATACCGCCTCCCGTCGTGTCCGCCGACCTCGTCCAATCGCCGCGCAACAGATTCTAGGTTGGTCGCAACAATCTTCGTCGTCTTGGGTCGGCTTTCAATACCATCAATTTTCTTTAGCAGACGGATTCGGTTAAACCGATCTATACCTACGAATAGCGGTGAGTGAGTGCAATACAAAACCTGAATCCGGCGCGCGGCACCTGGGATTTGGGCGCTTGCCAGTTCTGCAAGAACGCGCGCGAAATGCCTCTGGCGATTTGGATGTTGATATAGTTCAGGTTCCTCGATTGCTAGAACAAGATCAGGAGCATTGCTTTCCTCCGACGCAGTTTCGAGAGACTCCCGTCGCTCCTGAACGCTTGCGAGATACTGCAAGATGGCCAATAGAAATGCTCTTTGCAGTCCGTGGCCTGTTTTGGACACCTCACTAATAAAACCGTCCTCACTCAACCTCGTATCTGCGGCCGGAAGCGGAAGACTAGGCTCTCCAGGTTGAAGTTTGATCTCTAGATGTGCATTTGGCACAAAGGTTCGTAACGTTTTATTTAGTTGTGCGTGCAACTGCTGCATTTCATTATCGCACCCCGCACAAAGAATTTCCGTATAGCGAATCTTGGTTTGCTCCACAAGCTGTTTGTAGTCTGCTCTGGTCTCAAGAGCGTTTCTAACCAAGATGTCGATTAGCTGTGAAACCGCAGAGCCTTTACCTTCGGACGCGTCATCGGCCGCATCTCTGACCGCTGGGACAACCACGAGAGTTGTGAATTCGTTTACATAGCCTCTGCCGACGCCCTGGTATCCAAAAAACTGAATCTCGTCTGCAATCCGTTCTAGTTTGTCGGGGTGCGCCTCCTCCCAGTTGCGCATACCTTCGTCAACCTTTTCAGCATTACTGGCGGGTAGAAGATCCGCGTATTTTTCGTTGTTCGTGCGCAGATCCTCGTAGAGCTTGCGTTTTTCCTTCTTGCCGGTCTG
Source organism: Deltaproteobacteria bacterium (assembly GCA_003170555.1). Taxonomy (GTDB): domain Bacteria; phylum Lernaellota; class Lernaellaia; order Lernaellales; family Lernaellaceae; genus FEN-1099. The sequence goes on along the minus strand of PMZC01000228.1, from coordinate 4,056 downwards.
CGTTCGGATCTCGTCAAAATCGGGGTTCAGCAATTTTGCGCCGTGGTACGGCGCTAGCGCTTTCCCTCTGGCAAATTCAATGACACGTTCAACTGTTAAAACGCCGTCCTGTAAATAGCTCCCAAACCTCTCCTTCGCTTTGGGCGACAAGTCGCGAAATGTGACGGTAATCCGAATGGGCTCAATTACGTTTCGATTATAAAAGTCTTCCTCGTCGAGCTTTGGCGTTGCAGCGTGGAAAAGCTGAAGGGCTTTCAGGATCGTAGACTTTCCGCAACCGTTGGGGCCAACGAGAACCGTAAGATCGTCGAACTTCAGTGACTCATCCACGATCGACCTGAAATTCCTTACGCGAATCGAATCAACGATCATGATAGAGTTACCTCAGCTTATCGCAGTGAAAATGAGGTTTAACATGTTCATTCAAGAACTTTCCTTTGGACGGGGCCGAAAGCAATGCTTGATATACGTGAGTCGGAACACGCGTATACCTGTATGTGCCGCCTCCGCGGAATTCGACGTCGAGATTGTTCGTATCTGGACTGTACTCCACCCACTCGACGTTGCTTGAACGAACAAAAACGCGTGCCATATTCCGGTCTCCTCCAAAATAGAACTTGTTGAGAGCTTAGAATATTCCTGTAAGAAGGACTTATCACGTCAAGAAGCGGCCGCCAAGTGGCTACGTATTTTAGGAATCGGTCTCAAGAATCATGGTTCGCACCATTTCGCCGATCGCCGGCGCCGCGGTGAGGCCGGGCGATTCGATGCCGACCAGGTGCACGATGCGCGGATCGTCCGGCTGGCGTTCGATGAAGAAGTCGGCCGCCGCCTCGCCGGGGCCATAGCGCTTCGGCCGAATGCCGGACGGCCCCCAACGCAAATCGCTCTCGCGCAGCGCCGGGCAGAGCCGTTGCGCGGGCGAAAGAAATTCGCGCGGCTCCATGCGCCCCCACTCGTAGTTGTTCTTCTGGCTGATGTACTGCGCGGTCGGGCCGATCAGCAGTTCGCCGAAGATCGTTTTCGTCAGGTGCACGCCGAGGCTAAGGTGTTCCGGCGGCGGATAGACGAGCCCACGGATCAGGCGCGCCTTGGCCGGAATGACCGTCGCGTATTCGCCGCGGCACGGGTAAATCGTATGCCGCTCGTCGCCGCACAGCCGCGCCGCCTCGTCGGCGTAGAGGCCCGCCGCGTTCACGACGAAGCGCGCGGTGAGCTTGCCCTTCTCCCTGGTTTGCACGATGAGCCGCGCGGCGGAACGATCGACGGCGATCGCGTCGGCCTCGGTGATCATCATTCCGCCCGCCGCCTGCACGTGTCCGGCCAGCGTGCGCAGGTAATCCTCGACGTCGAAGACGCCGGTCGAAGGCGACAGCAGCGCCGCCCGCGCCGCGATGCACGGCTCGCGCTCCAACGCCTCGCGCGCGGTGATCAGCCGCAGATCGTCCACGCCGTTCGCGCGGCCCTGATCGAGTAACGCGGCGAGCAGCGGCTCTTCGTTTTCGTCCACCGCGACGATGAGCTTGCCGCAGATCGCGTGGTCGATGCGCCAATCGACGAGGCGCTGCGTCAGCCGCTGGCGACCGGCCACGCAGAGACGCGCGCGGAGCGAACCGGCGGGGTAATAGATCCCCGCGTGAATGATGCCGCTGTTGTGCGTCGAGGTTTCCGCGCCCAACACCGCGCGGCGCTCGAGCACCGCGACGCGGCGGCCGCTTTGCGCCAGCTCGTACGCGCACGACAGGCCGACGACTCCGCCGCCGATGATGACGACTTCGACATCGGTTTCGCGCGCCATGTCGGCCTCCGTGAATCGCGCGATTATAACAGGCGCAGACGCCGCTGGCAGCGCCCCTTCGCCGATCCGGTTGCCATTGCGCAGCGCCATCCCTAATTTAGTTAACAACAAGGAGTGTGACATGGCGGACCAAACCCAATTTCGCGGCTTCACCAAAAAGACGGTGAGTTTCTTCCGCGCGTTGGCGCGGCACAACGACAAGGCGTGGTTCGCGGCGCATCGCGCGGATTACGACGAGCACGTGCTGGCGCCGGCGCAGGCGTTCGTGGCGGCCATCGGCCCGCGGCTGCGCGAATTCGCGCCGGGCGTGCACGCCGATCCGCGCATCGACCGCTCGATCTTCCGTCTCTATCGCGACACGCGGTTCACCAACGACAAGTCGCCGTTCAAAACGCACCTCGGTATTTTCCTGTGGGAAGGCGACCGGCCGAAGATGGAATGCTCCGGCTTTTACTTCCATCTCGAACCGCCGGTCCTGCTCGTCGGCGTCGGGCTGTATTTCTTCCCGCCGCCGCTGCTCGACGAATTCCGGCAGGCGGTGCTGCACCCGGTGCACGGCCAGGCGCTCGAAGATGCGGTCGGGCTCTTGAGCAAACGCGGCTACGAACTCGGCGAACCGCATTACAAGCGCACGCCGCGCGGCTTCGATCCGGCCCATCCGCGCGCGCGCTTCTTGCTCTACCACGGCATCTGGGCCGGGACGGAATCGCGCCTTCCCGATGCTCTGTACTCCGCCAGGCTGATCGACTATTGTCTCAAGCGCTATCGGGCGCTGGCGCCGCTGCACCAATGGCTGACCGCCATGGTCGAGCGCGCGTGAACGCGGTCTATCCCCAATGAACTTTCGTTGACAGCGCCGAACGAATAGTCGGAAAATTATTGTGGAGGGTCATCATGCGGCGATGGGCGGCTTTGCTTGTGGCGTTGACGGCGGTGCTGTTGTGGGTCGCGATTCGGCAGAGCGGCGCGGCGAGCAGCACGCTGGGCGAACGTACGGGGTTTTTCACCGTGCGCGGCGAACAGGCGCCCGACCTGGTCGGCGCGGCGATCAGCCAATTGCGTCTGCTGGCGGTCGGCGGCGACGGCCAGGCGCAAACGATTCCGTTTCAGATCGACCAGCGCGACGCCGCGGGGTATTACGCGCTGCCGCAGCAGCCGCTGGTCGGTGATCGTTCGCGCCTGAGCCGCAAGTGGGCGACCGTCGGCGCGACCGGCGACAAGCTCGGCGAGAAGGATGAAATCGCGTTTCGCCCGGCCGACGCCGGCGATCAGGCGACGTCGTTGGCGGCGTTCCCCGGCGCCGCGAAGGTGACCGAACTCCAGCTCGCCGATCGGCGCGGCCGCCGCGGCTGGGTGTATCTCGCGTCTTACGCCGCCAATCCGCCGCCGCCGGCGTCGCGCGTCGACGTGCGTTACGATCCCGTCGCCGACGCCGCGATCAGCGACTACTACGCCGCGCGCCTGCGGCCCGGCCGCGCGGACATCACGCTCTCCGGCCTGCAATTGCGCATCGGCGACGGCGCCGAGATTCTCGATCGCATCAAGGTGCGCCTGTACATCGACCCGGTGGTCGGCTCGGCCGAGGAGTACAACGAGGACAATTACAAGAGCGCGCTGGCCGGCTTCAAGGCGGGCCCGGTGCGGGCCATTCGCATCGCGGAGCACAACCTGCATCTCGGCCCGATGATCGACGTTCGCCTGCAGACCATCACGACCTTCGCCCGCGAGCACATGACGATGGCCGCGCGGCTGTACGTGCCGGTCACCGCCGGTCCGCTGGTGCACAAAATTTATCTGCGCGTCGGGCCCGACCTGACCAGCGCCAACGCGGGCGTGCAGTTCTATCCGTCGCGGCAAACGCCGGTGACGATCGACGGCCGCATGGACGCCGCCGAGCGCGCGTTGTCCGTGAATGAGCCGACGTGGATGGCGTGGACCGGACACCGCGCGACGGTGTTCTACCTGGGCCGCGTCGTGCCGCCCAATCATCTGCCGACCACGCTGTACTATCTCGATGACGCGCGGGCGAACGTCGGGCCGGATCAAGAACCGGGCGCCTGGGGCCAGGCGATGTATGAATTCGACTTGCGCAGCCTGAAAAAAGGCTTCATCAATTATTTCTACAGCATCGTTCTCTATCCCGGCGCCTACCACGCCGGCCAGGAAGAAGCCGCGCGCGAAACGGCGGCGCCGGCGCTGCAGGTGTCCGCGAGGGAATTGGAAGCGGAGCAGTAGGAATGAGGCTTGGGGCTTGGGGC
>PMZC01000194.1 GCA_003170555.1 Deltaproteobacteria bacterium | reverse complement strand
GCATAGATGAACGCCGTGTCCATCGAGAAATGCACGTCGGTATAAGGGATCTTGATGTTGACCCGCGCCGTGGCGAAGGCCAGGATCGCGTAGACCACGAGCGCCATGGTGATCGTGAACGCGTGCAATTGGAAATAGAGAATCGGCTGTACGAAAGCGGCGATCGCCGCCAGCGTCAGGAAGACGATGTAGAGTTGAAGTGTCCGTGGCTGCTCACGAAATGACACTACTCCTGCCCTCTCTCCCCGGGCAGGCTCCCGCCGGGACGCCACGATCCTTGATGCCGCGAATTGTGCATAGCACGTTAAAGATCGGAATTCAAGCGCGTGGAGTGAAGCCAAAAATGAACAAATGAGGCGGCGGAAAATCAGGACCCTTCGCCGGGAGGAAGAATCGTAATGTTTTTCTCAAAAGCCCCGGCACTCCTCCTTTCCCCTTGACTCGCGTAATACTATTTGTAAAATCGTACTACTGAACGCGGCGCGGGGGATCAGCGATCATGCACGTTCCGGATGGATTCGTCAGTTGGCCGATCAACCTGGCGACGTTCGCCATGTCGGCGGGGGCGTTGGGCGTCGCGGTGCGGAAAGCGCGGCAGGACCTCGACGAGCGCGGCGTGCCGTTGCTCGGCGTGACCGCGGCGTTCGTCTTCGCGGCGCAGATGGTGAACTTCCCGGTGGGCGGCGGCACGAGCGGCCATCTGCTCGGCGCGCTGTTGGCCGGCGTGCTGCTCGGCCCGTTCGCCGCGTGCCTCATTCTGAGCGTGGTGCTGATCATCCAAGCGCTCGTGTTCGCCGACGGCGGCATCACCGCGCTGGGGACGAACATCTTCAACATGGGCATCGTCGGCGGCATCGGCGCGACGTATTTATTCTACGGCCTACAACGCCTGCTGCCCAAAACCAGAAAGGGCTTCCTCGCGGCCACCGCGATCGCCTCGTGGTTTTCCGTGTTCGCCGCGGCGGCGGCTTGCGCGACCGAGCTGACCTTGTCCGGCGTCGTTCCCTTTCACATCGTGCTGCCGGCCATGCTCGGCGTACACGCGCTGATCGGCGTCGGCGAGGCGATCATCACCACCACCGTCGTGGGCATGGTGTTGGCCGTGCGCAGCGAGTTGGTCGGCGCCTGGAACGCGGGGGGCGCGCGATGAACAAGAAGTGGATCGGCCTGGTGTTGGTCGGCGTGGGGATCTCACTGTTGCTCGCGACATTCCTTTCACCGTTTGCGTCGGCTTCACCCGATGGCCTGGATCGCGTGGCGCGGGAGCACGGCTTCATCTCGCACACCGCGACTCATAATGCGCCGCTCAAAGATTACGCGATGCCCGGCATCCGCGACGAGAGGGCGGCTGCCGGCGTCGCCGGATTGGTCGGTGCGCTCGGCGCGTTCGCCGTCGCCTTCGGCCTGGCCAACCTGCTGCGCAAAAAAAGAACGAGCGACCGCGCGTGAGCCATTCCTTTATTGAAGATTCAGCCGCGGGTACATCGGCGCTGCACCGTTTGGATGCGCGGGTGAAACTCGTCAGCGCCGTCGGCGCGATCGTCATCTTCGTCAGCACGCCGCCGACCGCTTGGGCGTTCGCGGTGTATGCCTTCGCGCTTGCCGCGTTGATTGTCCTCTCGCATTTGCCGTGGCGCGAAATCGGCAAGCGCGCGCTGGTCGTCGTGCCGTTCGCGTTGATGGTCGCGGCGTTCGCGCCGTTTCTGCACGGCCGCGGCGGCGGCATCAGCCTGGGCGTGGCGGCGGGCGGCCACGCGGCCACGGCGGCGCTGGTCGTTTGGAACGTGCTCGTCAAGGCGCTGCTCTCGGTGACCTTGATCGTCGTGCTGACCGCGACGACGCCGTTTCCCGAACTGCTGCACGGCCTGCGCGGACTCTGGGCGCCGGAGATCGTCGTGCTGCTGCTGTCGTTCACCTACCGCTACCTGTTCGTCATGGTCGAAGAGTTTCGCAAGCTGCGGCTCGCCCATCGCGTGCGCGGCTACCGCGGCCGCTGGCTATGGCAGGCGACGTCGATCGGCCGGCTGATCGGCACGATGTTCCTGCGCACCTACGAGCGGGCCGAGCGCGTCTACGTGGCGATGGTCTCGCGCGGCTTCGAAGGGCGCTATCCGCATCTGCCGCGCAATCGCTGGCGCTGGCGAGACGGCGCCGTCGTCGGCGTTTTTCTCGGTTCCTTACTCGCGGTAAGGATTTTGCTGACATGAGCGCGCCCGCCATTCGCTTCGTCGACGTGACCTTTCAATATCCCGACGGCGCGCCCGCGCTCGACCGCGTGTCGTTCGACGTCGCCGCCGGCGAAAAGGTGGGCGTCGTCGGTCCGAACGGCGCGGGCAAGTCCACNNGCTGCACCTGAACGGCATTCTGCTCGCGAAGACCGGCGCGGTTTCCATCAACGGCGTCGAAGTGAAAAAGAAAACGCTGCGCGAAATCCGGCGCGCGGTCGGCGTGGTGTTTCAAGATCCCGACGACCAGCTTTTCAGCGCCACGGTGGCGGAAGATGTCGCCTTTGGCCCGCGCAACATGGGCCTGTCGGAAAACGAAGTTGCCGAACGCGTGCGCTTCGCGCTGGAGCTGACCGGCACGCAAGATTTCGCCGCGCGCAGTCCGCATCATTTGAGCTTCGGCCAGAAGAAGAAAGTCGCTATCGCCACCGTGCTGTCGATGATGCCGAAAATCTGGGCCTTCGATGAGCCGTCGGCCAACCTCGACGCGCAAGGCCAGCGCGCGATCGAACAGTTCATCACCGCGCAGCCGGACACGGTGCTCGTCGTGACGCAGGACCTGTCGTTCGCGGCCGAGGTGTGTCCGCGCATCATCGTGCTCAACGAAGGGCGAATCGCCTTCGACGGCGCGCTCGAAGATTTGTTTCGCCAACCCGAGTTGATGAAGCGGTGCGGTCTCGATCTAGAACGCCACTGCCGCGTCTGCCCGCACGGGCGAGAATCGGGTGACGCGTAGAAACGTACCCGGAACTTCACCCGCTGCGTGGATGTTCGCGGCAACGTTGGGGCGCTGCGTTTTGTGTAGGGGCATGGCATGCCA
>PMZC01000209.1 GCA_003170555.1 Deltaproteobacteria bacterium | reverse complement strand
TGATGCAGAAGGAGCAGCGATTGGAGCAACGGCTGGTCAGGTTGATGTAAAGCGCGTCGTGGTACGGGTAGACAATGGTCGGCCGAAGCGCTTTGGTCTCAAAACGAAACAGGCGATAGGCGTTGTCGGTGGTGCGCCACGCGACTTCTTCCAGCGTTGAACCGCGTAGCGCCGCAATTTTTTCCGCCACCAAGCGCACGTATGCCGGCTCGTTGCGTTTGCCGCGCAACGGGTGCGGGGTGAGATACGGGGCGTCAGTCTCGACCATGATGCGATCAAGCGGGCACTCGCGGATGACCTGGTGCGTTTCGGTTTCCTGCCCGGGTTTCGCGTAGGTGATCGAACCCGTGAAGCTCAAGAAAAATCCCAGGTCGAGAACTTGCGCCGCGATATTGCGGTCTCCGGCGAAGCAGTGGAACACGCCGCGATAACGTTTTCCTTCGGCGCGTAGGATATTCACGGTCTCTTGATGCGCCTCGCGGTCGTGAATGATAAGCGGCAGGTCGAGTTCGCGGTCGAGCGCGAGTTGGCGACNNTCCAGACCGATTTCACCATAGGCCAGGACTTTGGGCTGCCGCGCCAGCGAACTCAGCTCAGCAAACGTTGTTTCGTTCGCGTCTTTCGCGTCGTGCGGATGAATGCCGACCGAAGCGAACACGGGGTCGAGTTCATGGGCGATCTCGACCGCGCGGCGCGAGAGCGGCAAATCCGTGCCGACCGTCAACATCCGCGAGACGTTTTGCGCTTCCGCGCGCCGTACGGCCGCCCGATAGTCGCCCTTGAACTGGTTCATTTCGAGGTGGCAATGGCTGTCGATCAGCATGGGTTCTCCGTCGGGCGGTCACCATTAACGCGATTGCCGCACTTTGTCCACCCGCTTGCGATTTGTCACTATTTTACATAGAATCGTCACTAGTGACGAAAAACGGCAGAGGGTGACATGAAACCGCAATTGCTTGTCGTCGACGACGAACGGTCGATGCGCGAATTTCTGGAGATTTTGCTGACCAGGGAAGGTTATGAAGTCAATTCCGCGGCCAGCGGTTCGCAGGCGTGTGACCTGCTCGACGAAAAAGGCATTTACGACCTCGTCATTACCGATATCAAGATGCCGCGCGTCACCGGCTTGGATGTTCTGCGCAAGGCCAAAAGCGTCAACCCCGATATGCAAGTCATCATGATCACGGCCTTCGCCAGTCATGAAACCGCCGTCGAAGCCATGAAGGAAGGGGCCTTCGACTACATCACCAAGCCGTTCAAGGTTGATGAAATCCGCCACGTGGTGGCCAACGCGCTGGAGAAACGTTTCCTCAGCCGGGAAAATATCGCGCTCAAACAGCAGCTCGGCGAGCGCTACGGCTTTGAAAACCTGATCGGTTCCGACCCGCGCATGTTGGAAGTGTTCCAACTGATCGAACGGGTCGCCGCGACGCCGACGAATATTCTCATCTTGGGCGAGACCGGCACGGGAAAGGAACTCGTCGCCCGCGCGGTGCACGCCCATAGCCCGCGGCGCAACGGTTCGTTTGTGGTCATCAACTGCGGCGCGATTCCGGGCGAGTTGCTGGAAAGCGAGCTCTTCGGTCACCGTCGCGGCAGCTTTACCGGCGCCGTGTCGGACAAGAAGGGTCTGTTCGAGATCGCCGACGGCGGCACGATCTTCTTCGATGAAGTCGCCGAACTGCCGCTGCCGCTGCAAGTCAAGTTGTTGCGCACGCTCCAGGAAAAGAAAATCCTGCCGGTCGGCGACACCAACGAACGCAAGGTGGACGCCCGCGTGGTCAGCGCCACCAACCGCAACCTGGAAAAGGAAGTGGAGGAAGGGCGCTTTCGTCAGGATCTCTATTACCGGCTCAATGTCATCCAGGTGGCGATGCCGCCGTTGCGCGAGCGGGCCGCTGATATTCCCTTGCTGGCCGATTTTTTTCTAGAGAAATATTCGAAATTGCTGGCGAAACCGGTGAGGAAAATCAGTTCCGAGGCGTTGATGCTGCTCAAAAGCTACAACTATCCGGGCAACGTCCGGGAGTTGGAAAACATCATCGAACGCGCCGTCGCGCTGGAGATGAGCGAGATCATTCTGCCGGAATCGCTGCCGCCCCACATCCTCAAACGGGGCTTGGATATCAGCCGCCTGAGAAGTCAGCTTTCGATTCCGCCGGAAGGCATCAATCTCGACCAAATTCTGGAGGAAATCGAACGCGACTTCATCTTGCAGGCGTTGAAGATCACCCGGGGCGCGAAAAAGGCCGCCGGCGAGTTGCTGGGCGTTTCGTTCCGGTCTTTCCGCTACCGGTTGGAAAAGCTGGGTTTGGAAGAGCCGTCAGAGAACGAAACTGAAGAGTAGAGTCGGGGGTTAATCTGACGTTTTTTGTCACCAATGACGCAAATAAGGCGAAATCGAGGGCGTCTGACGCCTCAACTTTGGTCCGAAATCGAATCCGAAACAAAGATAGATCTGGTTTTTACAGTACTTACAAAAAAGTGACATCACCTACCGGAAGTGGTATAACCATTGCTTCAGGTATGAGCGTGTATTTGGTTTGAAGGCCTGGGACACATCCCAAAAACAACCACGGACAGAAGAGGAGAGGGAAATGAGGAACAAAGGTTTTACGTTGATTGAGTTGATGATCGTCGTTGCCATCATCGGCATCCTGGCGCTCATCGCCATCCCGAACTTCGTGCAGCTTCGCGCGAAGGCCTACAATGCGTCGGCTCAGAGCGCCGGCTACAACGCCCGCATCGCTGAGGAAGTCTACTATCAGAATAGCGGCGGCGACAATGGCGGCGGCTACACCAACGACCTGGCGAACCTGTTGAAGTGGGACAAAAACCTGACCGACGACCCGTCAGTCACGTTTACGTTCGGCACCTGCGGTGTGTCGGGCTACACGTTCACCACGACTCACAAGAAGGGCGATACGTCGTACTTGACGACCGACTGATCTTACTCAGTTCGGCGAATGCACGGGGTCTTGTCTTCAAGGCCCCGTGTTCATTTAATGCCCGTTCCAACTCACCTGGGCGACGTGTGTTAGAATGCGGCGCAAACCTTAACGAGTCTGCCGGTTGAAGATTTCTAGTCGAACGTGCTTCTTGGCGCCAGCGGCCTTCATGTTCGGGATGATCGCCTTGTTCTTCCACGAGGTTCTGCTCGGCCGGCGCGTATTCCACTACGGCGACTTATCCAGCTATTTTTTTCCTTACCTTGAATTCTTCTTCACCCAACTTCGGCACGGCGTCTTCGCGCAGTGGTGTCCGTTCGACGGCACGGGCGTTTCGCTGCTGGCGAATCCGCAAACCGGCGCGTTCTATCCGTTCAATTTCGTTTACCTGCTGTTGTCGGCGCCGCATGCCATGAGCGTGTCCATCGTCTTGCATTTTTTGATTGCGGCGCTTGGCGTTTTGTTGCTGCTGCGGGGTTTTCGCCTGGGCTGGTTGGCTTCGTTGGCCGGAGCGCTCAGCTTCGCTTTTTCCGGAACGCTGATCAGCCTCAGCAACACGCTCGACTACTTCGAAGCCGCGGTTTGGGTCCCGTTTGTTCTGCATTTCGTTTTGGCCGGCCTCTGGGATCGTCCCTCTTGGCGACGATTGGCCGGCGGGGCGATCGCCTATGCGCTGATGGTGATGTGCTCGCCCGAGTACGCGCTGATTACCGCCGCGTTCGTCGCGGTGGTGGTCTGCGCGACGATCATCTCACAATGGCGACGCGCGCCGCGACGTACGTTGGGCGCGGCGATCGGCGCCGTGTTTTTGTTGGGCGTGATCGGCGTGATGTTGGCGGCGATCCAATTGGCGCCGACGTTGGCGGCGTTGCCGTATTCGGCTCACAGTCACCCGCTCAGCCTGAAGGAGGTTACGCGGGTCGGCTTTCAGCCGGTGGCTTTGCTGAATCAACTCATCCCGCATTTGTATTATCGATTTGACGGCGTCACCGCCGTGGCCCGACAGGGTCTGTTCGCCGGCAGTCGACCGAGCTGGCTGCTGGACACATATTCCGGCGTATTCGTCTTGTTGTGCGGCCTCGTCGGACTGCTGAGCGCGCCCCGACGCCACCGGTATCTGTGGGGCGGCATGGCGCTGATTTCCGTGTTGCTGGCCATGAGCAATCGGTTGCCGTTTTACCGGTGGTTGTACGAGCTGGCGCCGGCGTTCCGCCACTTTCGTTACGCGGAGAAGTTCCTGCTGTTCTTCGCGCTCGCCGCGGCGGTGTTGGCCGGTTTTGGGCTGCACCGGATCCTTACTGACCCGGGACGGGTGCGACGCACCATCTGGGTGACCGGTCTGGTGGCGGTTCCGCTGCTGGCGATTTCGTTATGGCGGGCGATCGACCTGCGCAGCTTCGCGGTCCACGCGCTCAAAGACGTCTTCGGTCAGGATCCCGCGCATTATGGCGGGCAGGCGTTGGCGACGTTGGCCGATCATCTCACAGAGCTCATGGCCGGCCTGGGCAATACGACCCTTTTGGTTATCGCGCTGCTCGGTTGCTTTTGGCTGGCGCTGAAAAAAACGCCGCGGCCGCAACTCGCCGGGGTGTTGGTGCTGCTCGTGGCGATGACTGACCTGTTCGTGGCAAATCGCGTGTTGGCGCCGCAGATCACCCCGGCCTTTTATTCGCACCGCCCCGCAGTTTTTGGTTGGATGAATCCGGGGGCAGAGAGCGGCCGCTATCAATCGCTCGACGACTGGCAAACCCATCGGCCGCCGTTGCCCGCGCCCGACGATCGCGGAATCGCCAGCGTCTGGCAGCATCGCGATGAAGCCGTGCCCAACTATGGTTTGACCTACGGCATGGCGTCGGCCCATCCGATCAGCGTGCTCATGTCCGCCGAGCAAGACGAGTTCTACGATCGCTTCCGTGCATTGCCGTTCAACGAGCGGCTCGACGCTCTGCGCTTGCTCAACGTGCGTTGGTTACTGACGACGAGGGTTTTGCAACAACCGGGGATCGACCGGAGAGGGCGCCTTCGCGCGCTTGGCTACGAGATCGATGAAGATCGCCTGGCTTTCCCCCGGGCCTTTCTGGTTCCGCGGATGGTGCTGGCGGACAACGCGAGCGCGGCGATGGAGCTGCTGCTGCGAAAAAAAATCGACCCGGCCGTCGCGGTCGTGTGGGAGCGGCTGAACGCCAACGAGCTCGCCTCCGAGTCAGGCGGGTCGCTCGATGGGACCAGTGCGACCGTCACCTACCAGGCTGATCGAGCCACGGTGCTGACGCGTTCGACGCGACCGGCTTACCTCGTGCTCAGCGACGCGTACGCGCCCGGTTGGTCCTGCACGGTCGATGGTCATTCGACGACGATCCGCCGCGCCTTCGGTTTGCTGCGCTCGGCGCCTGTCGGGGCGGGAGAGCATCGGGTAGAATTTCGCTACCGGCAACCGGGTTTGTTGGCGGGAATCGCGTTGTCGGCCGGCGGCTGGCTCGCGCTCGGCATTTTGTGGTTTGTCGGTCGCCGTCGGACGATTTCATCTCGGCAGGAGAGGACGCCTGAATAATCATCGCGCCTTGATGCTCGTGGGTCTGGCCGTGCTGGCGATCTACCTCGGCTGCATCGCGCCCGGCGTGTTCTGGCGCGACAGCGGCGAGTTCTGTTTTCTCGGACACCAGTTGGACATCGGTCATCCGGCCGGTTCGCCGTTCTTCTCGATGGTGACGAAGGCGTTCACCTTGGTTCCGCTCGGTTCGTTGGCGTGGCGCGTGAATTGGTTCGACGTGCTGGCGGCGACGGCCGCGGTTTTGTTGCTCTGGCTGGCCACCGCACGGTGGGCCGTGGCGCTCGGCGTCGCCTCACCGGCTTTGGCCTTGGCTTTTGGCGCGTGCGCCGCGCTGTCGTTTGCTTTTTCCGCGAGTTTCTGGGCGTGGAGCGAGGTCGCCGAAGTCTATGCGGCGCAGGCCGCGTTGCTGGCGTTGCTGTTGTGGCTGGCGGCGGAGTCGTTGATCCGGCAATTCGACGCGCGGGTGATCGGCACGCTCGGCTTCGTACTTGGTTTATCGTGCGGCATGCACATGGTGCAGATTCTCTACGCCCCGGGGTTCGCGCTGGCGCTGCTCTTTACTCCGCCCTGGCGCGTGCGTTGGCGTGCTTTGATGCTGATGATTCTTTTCTTTTTCGTCGGGTTCGCGGTTTACGCCTATCTGCCCGTGCGCAGTATGGCCGGGCTGACCTACGACTACGGCCACCCGCAGACGTGGCCGAATTTCGTGGCGCAGATCACCGGACGAAAATACGCCGGCATCATTCATCACTTTCCCTGGTCGGCCATTTTTTACAATCTGTATGTGCTGCTGGGACACATTGTCGAGGAGTTGAATCCGTTGCTGGCCCTGGCCGCGGTGGTCGGGTTGATCGCCCTGGCGCGGCGCCGGGCGCGCGGCCTGTCCCTGTTTGTCTTGGTCCTGCTGGGCCATCTCTACCTTTACGTCAAGGACTGGTCGAAAGCGTTCGGCTATATCCCAGTTTTTCTTCTTTGTGCGTGGGCGGGGGCGATCGGACTCGCGTCGATCTGGAGCTTGGTGTCGGTCCGGCTGACGCGGCGACCGGAGCGCTCGGCCGTCGCGTGGGTGGCGGCGCTCGCGCTGGTCATGGGAATCTGGGGTTTCAGCCGCCACGTCAACGAATGCAACCTGTCGACACATGACCTGACGTATCGCCATGGCCGGGCGGCGTTATCGTCGATGCCGACCAACGCCATCCTGGTCGGCTACCAGGACCCTCTGGCTTACAACGCCTTCTACCAACAGCTCATCGAGAGATGGCGGCCCGACGTGTCGTTCATTCATCGCGCTTGGTTGCCGTACCCCGATGAGTTGCACCGGCGGTTTCCGGCGCTGCAACTCGCCGACTACCGCCCGGACCAGCCGTTTTCCGTGCACCACATGCTGTCGCGCAACGGCGGGAACGCCGGCGCATTTTGGGATTACGGCTGGGAGACCGAGCCGGCGATCGATTCGACGCGCATGATCCCGCACGGAATCGTCTACCGCCTGACCGAAGAAGCGTGGAACGGCGAACCCGTTGCGGAAGATGAGCGCTTATGGCGCGACATGTTTTGGCCGATCGTGCTCAGCCCGCTGGTGGCGCCGCGCGGTTACGACTGGACGGCCCAGGAAATCTACGCGCGGATGTTTCACGTGCGGGCCAAGGTCCAGGCGGATGCCGGACGCTGGGCGTTCGCGGCCCACGAGGAAGAAACAGCCATTCGACTGCGGCCGGATTTCGCTGAAAACCATGCCTTTCTCGGCCTCGCACTGCTGGCGCAAAAGAATACGGCCGCGGGGAAGGATGAAATCGCTCGCTCGTTGCTGCTCAATCCGCTGTGCGCCTTGTGCCGCGACGCCGCCGGTCAGATGCAGTTGATGCTGGGCGATCGCCAGGCCGCCCTCGAGGAATATCGGGAAGCCTATCGTCTCGATGACGCCAACGGCGACTACGCGATTCGATTGACCAAGCTGTTGCTCGAGGCGCGGTCGTGGTCGGAAGCCGAACGCACCGCCGAGAGTGCGCTGCCCGGCGCGCAAGACGTGAGCCAAAAGACCACGCTGCATCTATACGCGGCGCGCGCGGCGATCGGCCGGGGCCAGTGCCAGGCGGCGCGCCCGCACCTGCTGGCGGTGCAACGGATGAACCCCGCATCGCCGCTTCTGCGACCCTTACTCGAGGCGTGCGGTTTCGGGCCGGGCGGGGATTTGTGATAGGATCGGGGGAAATGGACCCAATCGATCTCAGTATCATCGTTCCGGTTTACAACGAACGCGGCCGTCTGGAAAACGGTCTGACCGCTATTCTCGCCTATCTCGACCAGACGCCGCGCGGCGAACTCATCGTGGTGGACGACGGCAGCCGCGACGGAACGGGCGACCTCGCGGAAAAGATCATCGGCGATCGCCCGAACGCGCGGCTGATTCGTCTGCCGCGCAACCGCGGCAAAGGCGCGGCCGTGCGCGAAGGAATGCTGGCGGCGCGCGGCGACGTTCGCCTGTTCACCGATGTCGATTTGTCCGTGCCGATCGACACGGCGAATCAGTTCGCGCAGATGTGCCGCGACGGCGGCGATATCGTCATCGGCACGCGCAAGGTCCGGCGCAGTGACGTGCAGGTGCATCAGCCGCGTTACCGGGAAATGTTGGGAGAAATCTTCCGCCAGATTACGTTGCGCGCCTTCACGCCGGGCCTGACCGACATCACCTGCGGCTTCAAGGCCTTCACCGCGAAGGCGGCCGAAAAAATATTTCGTCCCAGCGTGATCGCGCGCTGGAGTTTCGACGCCGAAATTCTCTTTTTGGCCTTGCGCTACGGCCTGCGCGTGACGGAGGCGCCCGTCGTCTGGCGCGACAATCCGGACACCAAAGTCCGCCTGGCGATTGACTTGCCCCGCAGCGTGCTCGAACTCATTACCATCCGCCTGCGCTGGATGCTGGGCGCGTATCCGCGTTCATGAAGCGGCTGGTTCTCGTTCTCACCTACAACGAACAGGAGAACATTGCTGCGCTCATCGCGCGACTGCGTGAATTGCGCTACGACGTCTTGGTGGTCGACGACCGCGGCGCGGACCAGACCGCGGAAGAGGTGGCTTCGCTGGCCGCGCGGGACGACGCCGTTCACTTGCTGGCCAGACCCGAGCGCTTGGGTTACGCGTCTGCGTTGCGCGATGGTTGGCGCTGGGCGCTGGAGCAGGGTTACGACCAGATCGCGCAACTGGACGCGGACGGCAGTCACGATCCGGCCGCGCTGCCGTTGTTGTTTCGGGCGTTGGATGAGGTCGATCTGGCGATCGGCTCACGTTACTGCTTCGGCGGGGCGACGCCGTCGTGGGGCTTCGCACGGCGCGCGCTGTCGCGGCTCGCCGGTTGGTACGCCCGGCGGGCGCTGTCGTTGCCGTTGACCGACCCGACCAGCGGCTTTCGCGCGTGGCGCGCCGACCTGTTGCGCCGCATCGCCCCCGCGTGTACGCGGGCGCACGGCTTCGTGGTTCTGGTGGAGTCAGCCTGTCTGGCCGTCAGGGCCGGCGCCCGGGTGCGTGAAGCGCCGATCGTTTTCCACCCGCGTCGCGCCGGTGAAGCGAAGATGTCGCGGGCGATGGTCGCCGAAGGCCTGCGCGTCGTGATGGACTTGCGCCATGGCGCCTAACCTGCGCGCGTTGTTTTTTCTGCTCGCGCTGAGCAGCGCGATCGTTTCGTGTGCGCAGCCGGCGGAGAAAACGTCGGGACGGACGGATTCGTCGGATGACGACACCGCCGCCGACGATGACATATCGTTAGACCCGACCCCTGATGTGCAACGCTGCCCCGCACGGCCGGACATGATTTTGATTCCGGCCGGGTCGTTTGTCTTTCGCTACGATGGGGAGCGGTTTGAAGCGGAAGGGCTGCACGACCACGCCGTCGACCAGGCCGCGTTCTGCATCGACGAATTTGAATATCCGAATCAGGTCGGGGTCCTGCCGACGCCGGTTTCCTGGAACGACGCGCAAACGCTTTGCGCGGCGGAGGGCAAACGGCTCTGCACCGGCGAGGAGTGGCAGAAGGCCTGCGCCGGTCCCGACGGCCGGCAGTTCACCTGGGGCGACGCGTGGGACGATCAGGTTTGCAACACCCACACCGATCAGGCGCAGGCGCGCCAACTGGCGCCGTCGGGCGCGTGGCCGGCTTGCCGCAGCTACTACGGTGTGTACGACATGGGCGGCAATGTCTCGGAATGGACCGCCGACGTCTGGCAGGCCGGGTGGCCGGACATGACGGTGCGCGGCGGCGGGTATAACCGCAACGAGCTCAACTCGCAGGAATTGAAGCCCGACGGCTTCTGGCAGTTCACGAACTACTCGCAGCGTTGCAGCTCGATTCATCATCACCATCCTGACGTGTTGATGACGGACGACGGCGTGCGCTGTTGCGCTGACTTGTAGCGGCCGCCGCCGGCCTTGTTCGCCGGCGGGGCGCTCGTTATGATCGCGACCAGACCAACCGGAGCCAACTTGGAATCGATGCGTCTGCTGAAGTACGTGGCGGCCGCGCTCGTACTGGTCTTGGTGTGGGGAACGGTCGGCTTCATGACGATCACCCATGCCAAATTTTTTGACGCGCTGTATATGACCGTCATCACCATTTCGACGGTCGGTTTCAGCGAGGTCGTCCCGGTTTCGACGGCCGGTCGCATCTTCACCATGTTGCTGCTCGTGGCCGGGGTGGGCGCGATCTTTATTGCTTTCGGGGTGCTGACACAGGTCGCCGTCGAAGGTTCGTTGCGGCGCATCTGGGGGAGGAGACGCTTGGAGAAATCGATTGCGAAACTGAAGAACCACTACATCCTGTGCGGCAGCGGCCGCATCGGGACGCTGGTCGTGCGCGAATTGCGCGAGAAGGACATGCCGCTGGTCGTGATCGAGCGCGATCCGCAAGTCGTCGCGGATTTGGAAAGCGAAGACGTGCTTGTCCTGCAAGGCAGCGCCACCGACGAAGAAACGTTGGAGCAGGCCAATATCCAGCACGCACGGGGGCTGATCGTCACGGTCAGTTCGGACGCCGAGGCCGTGTTCATCATTCTATCGGCCCGGAACCTGAACCCGGACCTGTTCATCATCGCCCGCGATATCGGCGAAGGCAACGAACGCAAGCTGAAACAGGCCGGGGCCAATCGCGTGATCTCGCCGTACCGCCTGATGGGCAAACGACTGGTCAACGCGCTGTTGCGGCCGGCGGTCATCGACATGCTGGATACGATCATGTTCGGCGGCGAACTCGATCTGGCGATCGAAGGCACGGAGGTCTATTCCAACAGCCCGCTGGCCGGCATGAATGTGCGCGACTCGGGCATTCGCCAGAAATTGGGGTTGATCATCATCGGCATTCAGCAGGCGGACGGCAACGTCATCTTCAACCCTTCGCCCGACGAAGTAATCTCCCCCGGCGACACGTTGATTTCCGTCGGCGAGATGGATTCGATTCGTCGCCTCGCGGACTGGCTGCGGGGCAAGAGTCCCGATCTATAACGTCAGCGGCTGAGCATCCCCAGCGTAATGAGCGCGCTGAGCATGGAGCGCATCTCGGGCTCCGGCAGGATTTTTTCTTCGAGCACTTGGCTGATCGTGCGTTTGCCGTCGAGCTGGAAAACAAAACGTTTCTCGTCGGGATTCAGATCGAGCAGGTTAGGCCGAATCGCCGCGGTTTCCTTCAAGGTGATTTTCTGATCCAGCCAGTCCTGAAAACGTTCCGCAAACGTCGACGGATCGGCGGCGATGCGCGCCGCGCGAAAAGCGAGTTTGGCCAGGTTCAAATTCAGCGGTTCGTTCACCGTGACGTTCGGGACGCCCGGGGTAAACTGATAATGCCCCTCGCTCCACTGGAAGACATCGGCCAGCTTGCGCACCGCTTGTTCGCGCAACGCGTTGGCCAGCGCGTAGTCGTTGATCAACTGGTTTTCGCGCAGGACCACGCCGAGCTTCTTTTTTTCCTCCAACGCCTGTTCCAGGAACGGGCCGAGGGCGTCTTTGTCGATCAGACCTTGGGCGACGAGCACGTCGGCGAGACCCATGCCGGGCAGGTAGCCGCTGTGCACGTCGAGCACACGCCCTTCGGCGATCAGAAAATCGCGTTGCTGGTCGTTCTCGCCGAAAGACAACGTCCCGCTCATGCTCTTGCGCACGAGCACGGTCAGGAGCGAGCCCAACGGGATTTCGCTCAGGTCGCCGCTGCGGGCCAGCTTCTTTTTCACCGGTTTCATTTCGGACGGCGAATCGCGCCGCACGGCCAGGTCGGCGAAATGGCGAATCATCGGGCGTTCGTCCAGGTCGCCCAGCATAAACGAAACCAGTTGCACCATCTTGGTCAGCGGAATGGGCAGCAGCACCACTTCGTCGGCGCCCCAGCGGATCCGCGCCTCGAGTTGGATGGTGCCGGTGGATACGGCGCTGGTCACGAGAATCTTGGTCTTGGCGTCGCGGTGCTTGTGCCGCACGTGACGGCAAAGATCCAAGGCGCCGCCGCGGGGCGCGAGCGCGTTCAGAATGATCAGATCAGGATGGAAGTCCTCGTAGAACTCCATCCCCATCGTCGCGTCGCGAGTGTGTTTCCATTCATACCCCAGGTCTTCGAGCGCCGGGGTCAGATTATCGACCTCGCGTTGATCGTGCGTCACCAGCAGAACTTTTTTTTCCATCGCGTTCGCCCCTTCTGGCCGGTCGCCTCTTCCACGGCCCTTTACAAGGGCTTCTCACCGGCCGCCGCACGGAAAATCGTTTTGTCCACCGCGTTTTCGAAGGCCTGCTGCGCCGTGATCTTGCGCTGCTTCACCAGGTCCAACAGCGCTTGATCCATCAACTGCATGCCGACGGCGCGCTGGGTCTGCATCAGGGAAGGAATCTGATAACTCTTGCCTTCGCGAATCAGGTTGGACAGCGCGGGAACGCCCAGCAGCACTTCCATCGCCGCCAACCGCCCTTTGCCATCCGCCTGCTTGAGCAGAATCTGCGCGACGATCCCCTTCAAACTCTCGGAAAGAATTGTGCGCACCTGCTCCTGTTGCGTCACCGGGAACGCATCGATGATGCGGTCCACCGTTTTCGAGGCGCTCGACGTGTGCAGCGTGCCGAACACCAGGTGCCCGGTCTCGGCCGCGGTGATGGCCAGCGAGATCGTCTCCAGATCGCGCATCTCGCCGACCAGAATGATGTCCGGGTCTTCGCGCATCGCCCCGCGCAGGGCGTCGGCGAAACTGTCGACGTGCTCGCCGATCTGCCGCTGACTGATGAGGCACGATTTGTTTTGGTGCACGAATTCGATCGGGTCTTCGACGGTAACGATGTGGTCTTTGCGCGTCCGGTTGCAGTAATCGATCATCGCGGCGAGGGTCGTGCTTTTCCCCGAGCCGGTCGGCCCCGTGACCAACACCAAACCTTTGCGCAAATTGCAGAGTCTGACGATCGGTTCGGGCAACGCGAGTTCCTCGATGGTGAGGATTTTGCTGGGAATCAAACGAAACGAACCGCTGAGCCCCCGACGTTGCACAAACACGTTCGAGCGGAAACGGGCCACCGTGCCGAGGGGATAAACGAAGTCGGATTGATGTCTAGTTTTCAGTTCGGCCGCGTGACGTTCGCTCATGATCTCGGCGAAGAACGTTTTGTTTTGCTCGTGCGTCAGCGGCGGGTGGTTGAGTTCCCGCAGATCGCCGTTCACCCGAATCTTCGGCGGCGCACCGGCCGACATATGGAGGTCGGAGGCGTTCTCCGAAACCGTGATCTGAAAGAATTTGTCAATTTGCGCCACGATTTCCATTCCCCATCAACGTTGCGACGTCGTCGAGCGGCGTTTCGCCGGCCAGCGCCAGCGTTTGCGCCTGGGCGATCAACGAGTTCTCGTTGCGCGCCGCGATCAACGGCAGGATCTTCGTCAGCGGTTCACCGGATTTGATCAGCGCCGCGATGGTCTCATCCATCGCCAGCGATTCCAGCAACAGGTGAATTCCCTGATAGCCCGCGCCGCCGCACTGTTCACAACCTTGCGCCTGCCGGAGCGAACGAAGCGGGGCGTCGTGGCTCAACCCGAACAGGCGAGCGGCCAAGGACTCGCGATCATCCGGCTTTTTGCACGCCGGACAAAGCTTCGGCAGCACGGCGTAATTGATGAATCCGCGCAGCACGGCGCAAAGCAGCGTACGGTTTTCCGCCGCCTCGATCATGAATTCCAGGCCGGTGGAGATGGACGCGAAATGCAGGCCGCCGAACGTCGAGAACGAACTGAGGCTGGCGCCCAGCACCGCGTTGAACAAGCGCGGCTGCGTGAGGTCTTCGACGGCGAGGAGATCGGGCTCCTGCCGGACGGCCACGTGCAGCACCTCCAGCAACTCCTCCCATCGCTCGGCCGCCGGACGAAGTTGAATATAGCCGGTGTCGACGAACCAGGGCATCCGGCCGACGATGATCGTCTTCTTCGTGTCGGCGTTCTTGGCGCGCAACAGCAAATCCAGCAGCCGATATTTTTCCGGTCGTTCCGGGCCGAGAAAGACGATCAGGCCGTCGGCATGGGAAAGCGCCGCGGACACGGCGGCGAAGTTCGGCAGCGTGTTCAGCGCGGCGGGAAAATCGGCCGGCGTCAAATTGACGACC
>PMZC01000127.1 GCA_003170555.1 Deltaproteobacteria bacterium | reverse complement strand
TTACCGAAAATTAAATGGCCAATCTCATTGTTGTTATTTTTTCTGATCATTTTTACGTACCAACCGATTGCCGCGCCGGAAAATCAACAGATTCCGTCGACTACGGCTGGTGACGCGAACAAGTGCAACACCGAAAAAAATCAATCTTGTATGGCCGAAGGGACTCCGCACTATACGGCATGCTGCAATGGCTGCGTGACTGCAATGTATTCCGCGTCGGCATTACATCCGCAGACTTGTCTTAATAATAACTGTCAGTGGACTTGTGACGAGTGGTTACGTTCGAAGATGCTCGAGTGCGCCAAAGAATCAAACTGCCAAAGCGTAGTTGATCCGTTTCACCAGATTGAATGTGAAGATCGTTGTTATTCGACCGCGATACGTTGTCTCCAGCCATTAGACAAATGTAACGACAAACAATTCGGGCGATGCTACGCTACTTGGAATCTTTGTATAACGAAGTGCGCGGCATCGGCTCTTCATTGAGTTTTTTCCGAAGTACTATAGATAGTTTCTTTGAAAGTCTCATCGGTACTTGAATTCACACGACCAATATCGTAGCGATGTGTTTTTTACATCATGCCGGAAACAATTGAGCTTATTCTTATCGTCAAAATATAAAAATGCGAAACTGATTGACAACCGCTATTTTTTATATAATCATCAAAACAACAGTTCAACAATGGCCTTTTGGGGACTCTTCAATCGAGTTCATCGGGGCCAATATTGGAAGGAGGTATTTTTCATGCCAAGAGTATCGCCGTTTCACTCAATAAACGAGGAGAAGAAGCCAGCCGCAATTCGCGTGTACCATGACAACAGCGCGTGCGCTCCAGGGCGGGATATTCCCCAATTTGAACGCCGTGTGGGCACAAATGGCTATCGTCTCTGTGATGACTGCAAGAAGTTGAACGACCAAGGGCGTTAGTGTCAAAATAATCGGCCTAATAAATCTGGTCGAATATCGAACCGAATTAGAGGTTTGAGAATATGAACGATTTGTCGTTAGATTTTCTTGTGGTCCTTATAATATTGTTACCCGGCTTTCTTACCGCCTCGATAGTTCGACTTTTACATTCATCACTAGAAAAAACCGATTTTGAAAAAATAGTCGAGGCATTAACATACGCTTTTTTTGATTTCGCGATCTACTCCGCTGTTTTTGCGCCGACGAGAACTTTGTTCGATATTGTTGCCAAGTCATTAGAAAAAAACGGTCCGTTTCCCGCGTCGTCGTTGTTAATAATCTTGTCGCCAACCAGCGTGGGACTATTATTTGCAATAAGTATTTTCTTGGGTACGGCCATTGCCATGTTGCTGAACGTTGACTCTCTTTGGCTTCTTCGAAAAATAAAGGTTACAAAAAAAACTACACGATCTGGTACATATTTTGACGTATTTAGCGACAAATCAAAAAGCTTTGTTACGATTCATTTTTCTGACGGGCGGAGGCTTTTTGGCTGGCCTCTTTATTTTGACGATACACCGAAAGATCCTTACCTCTTTTTATCTTCCGCCAAATGGTTAGAAGACGACGGCGGAGAAATCGACATCAAGGGCGAAGGGATCTTGGTTACGCCTAATAATAAGATTGAATTCATAGAATTTCTAGGCACATAAACCGAATAAAGACAGGAGACTGAAATGGCCGACGAAAAAGTCCAAAAGGTTGTTGCTCCGCAAGTGGAAAAGAAGTCTGGGGATTTGACAAAGGGAAGCTATAATCCTGAGGTCAACACAAAGCCGCCACAACCAAATCCACCGCCTCCGCCAAAAAAAACAAAATAAGAAAACGGTCCGAAAAGTACGAACAAATAGGAAAAGGCGGGGGGCTCCGGTCTGAGAAATTGGACTGCTTGTTTTGCCTATTGCCAAACCAGCTCGCTTTGTGTATGTTTCCGCTCCGGTTCGTTTCGGATGATGGTCCGAGGGCGAACACCAAATCATTCTTGCTCCTTGCTCCCGGCCTAGCACCGGCGGGGGGCGCAAACCGAAAGGAGGACACGCAGTGGTGCGCAAATACGAAGTTCTATACATCCTCAAGCACGACAGTCCGCAGGAAAAAACCGACGCCACACGGGCCAAGATGCGCGAGATCATCGAGTCGCAAGGCGGGATGATCGCCAAGGAAGACGTGTGGGGCAAACGCAAGCTCGCCTTCGAGGTGAAGAAATTCCAGAAGGGCATTTACGTGCACCTGGTCTTTCTGTCGCAGCCCGACGGCATCATGGAGCTGGAGCGCAACCTCAAGATCAACGCCGAGGTCATCCGCTTTCTCACGGTGAAGCTGAAGGACGAAGTCAACCTCGAAGAGGAAAAGGCGGAGAAGGAGCGCTGGGAACAGGAACTCGCCCTCCGCCAGGCCCAGCCGCCGCCGCCGGAAGCGGTAGCGGTAGCGGGAGCGGTAGCGGGAGCGGAAGCGGGAGCGGAAGTGGAAGCGAAAGAAGGCGAAGCCGAGCCGGCTGATGCGGACGAGGAAAAGGCCGACGACGAAGAAGGCGACAAGGAGCCCGGCAAAGAGCCCGGCGAAGAGCCCGACGTGGAAGTCGGCGAAGAGGTCGGCGGGGAAGACGATCATTAGCGCTTGAAGGAGAGAAGTCGTGGCCAGTTTCAACCGCGTGATCCTGATGGGCAATCTGACGCGCGACCCCGAACTGCGCTACACCGGCAACGGCACGGCGGTCTGCACGCTGGGCCTGGCCGTCAACCGTCGCGTGAAAAAAGGCGAGCGCTGGGAGGAAGAAGCGAGCTTCTTCGACATCGTCGTCTTCGGCAAGACGGCCGAGAACAGCGCCGAGTACCTGGCGAAGGGACGGCCGGTGTTGATCGAAGGCGAACTGACCCAGCGGCGGTGGGAAAGCCAGGACGGTCAGAAGCGCAGCAAGATCGAAGTAGTTGCTTCCCAGGTGCGGTTCTTGGGCTCGCGCCCCGGCGGCGCCAAGGGTGAAGCGGCCGGCGGCGGCGGCAGCGGCGGCGAGGCCGCGCCCGATGAAGGTCCGCCCCCGATCACCGATGACGAGATTCCGTTTTAGCTGATTGATTTCGGTCCGCGCGACCGAGGAGGATAACGATGTTCAAGATCAAAAAGAAGATGATGCGGCGCCGCGTGTGCCGCTTCTGCTCGGACGCCACGCTGCCCATCGACTACAAAGACACCAAGTTGCTGGGCCATTACATCACCGAGCGGGGCAAGATCGTACCGCGGCGCATCAGCGGCCTGTGTTCGAAGCACCAGCGCGAATTGACGCTGGCGATCAAACGGGCCCGGCACATCGCGCTGCTGCCGTACTCGTCCTCGACGGTGTAGGGACGGCGCGGCCGTCGTGACGGCGGTGCAGGCGATAATCGCCTACGCGATCGCGGCGGGGATGTTCGTTTTCCCGGCCGTGGCCGCGGTGACCATTCTGCGCTATGGGCAGGTGGTCGGCCTCACGGCGCTCGGGGTGGTGACGGTGCTGGCGGTGGCGGTCCTCGGGCCGTCCGCGGGACTGTCGCTGGTGCTGGGCTTCGGCGGCATGGGCCTCGCTCTTTGGTTTTATGGCCGGCGACCGATCCGGATTGAGCTTTACTTCGCCGGTTTGGTCGCCACGTTCGTGGTCGGCTCGCTCGGCGCGCCGGTCGTCGCGATGCTCGTGACGCGCACGGACCCGATCGAAACGGCGCTGGGGCTGTACCGGCAGGTCGGCGACGCGTTCGATCTGTACGTGCAGGCGCTGCGCGACAATACGGGCCCGGAGAACCTGGCCTATATTCAGCGCGTGATCGCGGCGCGGCACACCTGGGTGTGGACGTTTTTCAATCTGACCCCGGCGCTGCTCGTCGCCGGCGCGACGGCCATGACGCTGATCAACTTCCTGCTGGTGCGGCGCGTGACGCCGGCGATGTGGGGGTTGTCGCTCAATCGGTGGCGCGCGCCGGACCACGCCATCTGGGCGTTGCTGCTGCCGGGGCTGGGCCTGCTGCCGAAGTTCCTCGGCCCGCTGATCGGCGCACGCTGGGCGCCGGCCGAGTCGCTCTTTTTCATACTGTTGAATCTGGCGCTCATCGCCCTGCTGCCCTATGTGCTGCAAGGGCTGGCGGTGATCGCTTTCTTTCTCGAACGCTGGCGCCTGCCGCGCTTCCTGCGCGTGCTGGCCTACTTCCTGCTGCTCACGCAGGGATTGATCGCGGCGGTGGCGGCGCTCGGGTTGATGGAATTCTGGGTCGATTTGCGCGGTCGCGCGCTGCGGCCCAAAGGCGAAAATCCCACGACCGGCGAGTGAACACGGCTCGCCCGTCGCAGAGTTTGGAGGCGGTGCGATGAAAGTCATTTTGAGCAAGGACGTCCCGGATTTGGGCAACATCGGCGACGTGGTGAACGTCAAAGACGGCTACGCGCGCAACTTCCTGCTTCCCAAAAAGCTGGCGGCGCCGGCGACGACGCGCAACATCAAGCAGCTCGAGCACACCAAGCGGGTGATCGAGGCGGTGCGGCAGAAGGAAAAGATGTCGGCCGAAGAGCTGGCCCGGCGGCTGGCCGGCGTGCAGGTGCGCATCGTGGCGAAGGTCGGCGAGGAGCAGCGGCTGTACGGCTCGGTGACCACCGCGCAGATCGCGGCCGAGCTGGCGGCGCAGGGTTTCGAGATCGACAAGCGCCGCATCCAGCTCGTCGAGCCGATCCGCGCCACCGGCGTGTTCACCGTGCCGGTCAAGCTGCACCAGGACGTGGTCACTGAATTGAAGGTGTGGGTGGTCGGAGAGAACGAGCCGCCGGCGGAAAATCCGCCTCCGGCCTGAACCGTCCGATCGCCGCGCGGGGGAAGTCATGAACCGGACGCGGCAGGCCAAACCGGCCGTGACCGACCTGGAACGTCGCGTGCCGCCGCACAGCCCGGAAGCCGAGATGGCCGTGCTGGGCGGCGCGCTGCTGCGCAACGAAGCCGTCGACCAGGTGCGGGACCTGCTCGACCCGGAAGACTTTTATCTGCCCGCCCATCAGCGCCTGTTCGTGGCCCTCTGCACCCTTTATGACCGCGGCGAAGCGCTCGACCCGATCACCTTGCGCAACGAATTGAAAACGCGCGGCTGGCTCGAAGAGACCGGCGGCGCCGCCTACATCAGCCGCCTGCTCGACGAAGTCCACACCACGGCGAACATCGAGCAATACGCGCGCATCGTCGCGGAAAAAGCGTTGCTGCGCCGGCTGCTCGATGCGACCCACGAAATCCAGGGCATGGTTTTCGACGCGCGCAGCGACGAAGGCGAGATGCTGGACACCGAGGACGTGCTCGATCGCAGCCAGGCCAAGGTGTTCGAGGTCGCGCGCGAGTCGGTGCAGTCGCCGTATCAATCGCTCGAGCAGGTCATCATGGAGTCGATGGAATTCGTGCAGACCCGCATGGATTCGCACGGCACGCTCGCCGGCTACTCGACCGGCTTTTCCGATCTCGACGACAAGACCAACGGCCTGCGCTCCGGCGAGTTGGTGATCGTCGCGGCGCGCCCGGCGATGGGCAAGACCAGCCTCGCGTTGAACATCGCCACGCACATCGCGCTGTTCGAGAAGAAGCCGGTGCTCGTCTTCAGCTTGGAAATGAGCGCGGCGCAGATCGGCCTGCGGCTGCTGTGCGGCCAGTCGCGCGTGACCCTGACCTCCGTGCTCAAGGGGACGACCGGCGAAGTCGACTACCAGCGGCTGGCCGAGGCGTCGCAGATGCTGGCCGAGATTCCGCTCTATCTCGATGACTCCGGCGGCACGAACATGAACTCGATTCGCGCCAAAGCCCGCCGCCTGCGCGCGGAAAAGGGCGAGCTCGGGATGGTGGTGATCGACTACATCCAGTTGCTGGCCGCGACGCGCTTCTTCGACAGCCGCGAGCGCGAGATTTCCGCGATGAGCCGCTCCTTAAAGATGCTGGCCAAAGACCTCAATTGCCCGGTGATGGCGTTGTCGCAGCTCAACCGCCAACTGGAAACGCGCCCCGCCGACCAGCGCCGCCCGCGTCCGTCGGACTTGCGCGAGTCCGGTTCGTTGGAGCAGGACGCCGACCTGATTCTCTTCATCTACCGCGACGTGGTCTACAACGAAAACACCGAAGAGCCGGATGTCGCGGAGGTGATCATCGGCAAGCACCGCAGCGGCCCGACCGGCATGGTCAAACTCACCTTCCTCGGCGAATACACCCGCTTCGAGCAGTACACGCCCCGCGGCGGCGGCGGGGGATTCTGACGCGCTCTTTCTTCACTCCGCACCATATCCTATAGTGAAGAGTGAAAAGTGAAGAGTGAAGAGTTGAAGGCAAATCACCATCGCGCCATCCGCCGCGGGCCAGTACGAGGATCGCCCCTACCTCTAGACCCTAGACCCCAGACCCTAGACCCTGGCTGCCCATGACCCGCACCGTCCCGCGCTACATCACGCTCGAAGTGCTGGGGCCGTTCTTCATCGGCCTGGTGCTGCTGACCTTCGTGCTGTTCATGTTTCAGATTCTCAAGCTCACCGAACTGATCGTCAGCTACGGCGTGCGGCTGGGCGACGTGGGCCTGATGATGGCCTACATCCTGCCGCCGTTTCTGGTGTTCACCGTGCCGATGAGTTTTCTGCTGGGCGTGCTGATGGCGGTCAGCCGCTTGTCGAGCGACAGCGAAATCACCGCGCTGAAGGCCGGCGGGCTCAGTCTCTATTCGCTGCTGCCGCCGATCCTGGCGCTCGCCCTGATCGCGTCGGCGGCGACGGCCGGGCTGTCGCTGTTCGCCGATCCATGGGGCAAGAAGGGCTTTCACGATCTGCTGCTCGACCTGGGGCGGCGGAAGGCGACGGTGGGCCTCACCGAACACGTGTTCAACGATTCGTTCAAGGACATGGAACTCTACGTGCACCACATCGTGCCGGAAAAAGATTTGCTCGAAGGCGTGGTCCTCGCCGACGAACGCAACCCGAATCAGTCCGTCGTCATCACGGCGCACACCGGCCGCCTGGGCAGTCAGCCGCAGGGTTTGTCGCTGGTGCTCGCGCTGCAGGACGGCGAAATCCACCGCTTCGATCCGAAGACGCCGAACGAGTACGAAATCGTTCGCTTCGCCAAAGGGCAAATCCTGGTCGATCTCGATCGCGCGTTGGACGACCGCAATTCGAACGTGGCCTATCTGGAAATGAACATGCGCGAGCTCGACAACTTCATCGCGGAAAAGCGCAAATCGCATGAAGACTTCCACATGCGCCGCGCCTGGGTCGAGTACCATCGCCGTCTCGCCTTCCCGTTCGTCTGCGTGGTGTTCGGGCTGATCGCGCTGCCCCTCGGCGTCAGCCCGCCGCGTTCCGGACGCAGCCGCGGCTTCGCCACGAGCGTGATCGTGCTCTGCGTTTTTTATCTGCTGTTCCGCGCCGGCGAGAACCTGGGCTGGAAGGGCGCGCTGCACCCGATCGTGGCGATGTGGTCGCCGCTGCTCATCGGCCTGGCGTTCGGCATTTACCTGCTGAAAAAGAAAGCCGACGAATCGCCGGTCTGGCTGCTCGATGTGCTGCAATACGGCGCGCGCCGGCTGGGCCACCGGCTCGGCAAGCGCCTCGGACTGGGCGGCGGCGAGCACGAGGAAGATCAGCCGTGAGCGTGCTGACGCGCTATGTGAGCCGCGAGTTTTTGAAGCTGGTCGGCCTGTCGCTCGGCGCGTTGATCCTCGTCTACCTGCTCTTCGATTTCATCGACCGCGCGGGCAACCTCCTGCGCACCGATCCGAAAATGATCTACGTCGCGCTGTACTACTTGTACAAAGTGCCGACGATCGTTTTTCAACTCGTGCCGGTCTCCGTGCTGCTGGCGTGCCTGCTGTCGCTGGCGATCCTGTCGAAAAACAGCGAGCTCACGGCGATGAAAGCCGGCGGCGTCAGCGTGCCGCGCATCGTCGCGCCGATCGTCGCGCTGGCCGCGCTGATCGCCGTGGCCGCGTTCGCCATCAATGAGTTCGTCGTGCCGGCGGCGACGCAACGGATGAAGTACGTGCAGGTCGTGTACATCAAAGGCGGGAAGTGGAAAGAAGACATCCGCCGCGACGACCTGTGGTACAAAAGCCCCGGCGCGATCTACAACATCGGCCGCTTCAACCCCGAGCTGGGTCGCTTGGAAAATGTGCACGTGCTGCATTTCAACGACACGTTCGACCTGATCGAACGCACCGACGCCGCCACCGCGCAGTGGGTCAACGGCGGCTGGACCGCGTCCCACGGCGTGCGCCGCAAGTTCGCGAATAATGCGATCACGCGCGAGGAGCCGTTCGCCGAACAGCGTCTCGACCTGCCGGAAACGCCGGCGGACCTGAAGGTGGTCAAGCGCGATCCCGAGCAGATGAGTTTCCGCGAGTTGCGCGAATACGTCGCCGAGCTGCGCGCCGAAGGCTACGACGTCCGGCGCTACGTCGTCGACCTGCACGGCAAGGTGAGCTTCTCGCTGATCAGCGTCATCATGGCCCTGCTCGGCGTGCCGTGGGCGATCCGCTCGGGCCGGCAAGGCGGCGTGGCGTTCGGCATCGGGCTGGCGGTGATCATCGGCGTGGTCTATTGGATCGTGCTCGGCTTCTCGCTGGCGCTCGGCCGCTCGGGCGCGCTGCCGCCCGTGGCCGCCGCCTGGGGACCGCACGCCTTGTTCGGCGCCGTCGGCCTGATCGGCCTGTTGCGCGTGAGATCGTAACGGCGCCTTCTGTAGGAGCGCCTTTCCAGGCG
>PMZC01000067.1 GCA_003170555.1 Deltaproteobacteria bacterium | reverse complement strand
CCCTTTTTGGTTGTACATGCGGCGCAGGCTGTGGTGCACTTCGCCCGAGTCCATCGCCTTGCGCACCGGACAGCCGCCGCAGACCGTCGACTTGTGTTCGTAGACCCGATAGCAGAACTCGCCCATGTGGTCGCCGAAATGATCGCGGCCGGCGTCGTTCAGATAGATGATGCGCATCTCCGGATCGACGATGCTGACCACGTCGCCGATGCCTTTCAAAAACGCTTCCGTGCGTTGTTTCTCGGCCGCCAGTTCGCCGTCGAAGGACGAACGCAATTGCTCGGCCAGCGCGCGGCTGCGTTCATCGAGCAGCGATTGGATTTTCATAATCGGTTCGCGAAACGGCGTAATTCGGCCGGGGGTGACCGCCCGGCCTTCCGCCATCGCGGTTAACACCTGCTGCAGCCCGCCCACTTTTCGCGACAGGACAAAGCTCACGAAAAACGCCACCACCACCGCCACCACCAGGCCGAAGACCAACGGCCAAACGGCCGCGGCGAGCGAGCCGGACGCCAGCGCGATGATCGCCGCCGTCAGCAAAACCGGGGCGAGCGACAACACGGAGACAAAGGGCAGCCAGTTGGCGATCGAATTTTTTTCTTTCGGCATCTCGTCCTCAGCTCGCCGTCACAACGATACGATCACGCCCTTGCTCCTTGGCTTGATACAAGGCCTCATCCACTAACTTAATCAGACTCTCCGAATCTTCAACCTGCGGATGCGGGTAATAACCGATGCCGATGCTCGCGCTTTGATGAAACTTTTCGCCGTTGGGCGGCAGGAACGGATGGCTCTTCAGATCGGCGTGAATGCGCTTGGCCAGGAACTTCGCCCGGTCCAGCCCGGTGTGCGGCAGGATAATGAGAAACTCGTCGCCGCCGTAGCGNNGTGGCCGTGCGTGTCGTTGATTTCCTTGAACCGGTCGAGGTCCACCATCAGCACGGAGAGGCTGAGATTGTAACGCCGCGCGCGGCCGATTTCGTTTTCGACGATCTGTTTCATGTGGCGGTGGTTGAAAAAGCCGGTCAGTCCGTCGGTGATGCTCAACTGCTCGAGCTTCTTGTTGACCGCCTCGAGCTTCGTGTTCTTCAGCTTGATTTCTTCCTGGGCCTTGATCAGCTCGAGGTTGGCCTTGGCGAACTTCTCGCTCATCTCGATCGCCAGTTCGCGCTGGCGGCGGTATTCCTCCGCCACCTTTTCGGTTTCCGCTTTTTGCTGGGCGATCTCTTCATTGAGGCGGTGCAACTCTTCGTTCTTGACGATCAGGTCCTGGGTCAACCGTTTGTTGCCGATGACCAAATCGTAGCGGGTGAGTTCCTGCGCCACCATGTTTCTAATCGTCGTCGCGTCCCACGGCTTGGTGGCGAAACGGTGGACCTGTCCGCGATTGATCGCGTCCACCGCCGTGGTCAGGTCGCCGTAGCCGGTGATGAGGATGCGGCCGACGTCGGGATATTCCCGCTGCAGCACCACCAGCAGTTCGATGCCGGTCATGCCGGGCATCTTCTGGTCGGTGATGACCAGACCCACTTCGTCGCGCTTGACGATCTCCAGCGCTTCTTCGCCGGTGTGCGCTTTGAGAATCAGGTTGCCGCGCCGCAACGCGGACGACAACAGGTCGAGGTTCTCCTCCTCGTCATCCACGATCAGAATGCGGTGCCTTGACCGCTCGTCTTTGATGCCGACATCTTCCACGTTATTGTCCAGCAAAAATGATCATCGCCCCCACGCCGGGCTGCTTACAACGGTCAGAGTTTATCACACGTTGCGTCCATTATTCCACCGCGAAGCATTATGTGAACAAAGAGGATCGGAGGTTGGCCGACCCGCGGAAAGTCGTTGTTTACATGACCGACACGGCATCGATATCGAGCTTGAACGTAGCGGCTGACCGCGTTTCGTTCAAACGCGCTAGCAGGCGCGAGCAGAGGCGGTGCAGGTCGGCGGGCTTCTCCGCTTTGATCAACAGGTTCCAATGGTGTTTGCCTTGGACGCGGTGGAGCAGCGACGCGGCCGGGCCGAGCGTGGCCGCGCCCGCGATGTCGCCGGGGCTGGTCGCCCAGGTCGCCGCGCGCGCCGCCAGGCGGCAGGCCTCGAGCCCGACCTTGGCGTTGGGCGCGGTGATCTTCAACACGGCGAGGCGTCCAGCCGGCGGATAATGCAGTTCCGCGCGCCGCCGCGCTTCCTCCGCGAAGAACGCGCGGTAGTCATGATGCGCCGCCGCGACCAGCGCGTAGTGCTCCGGCTGAAACGATTGCAGCAACACGCGGCCCGGCAGGTCGGCGCGTCCGGCGCGTCCGGCGACCTGGCTGACGAGCTGAAACGCACGCTCGGCCGCGCGGAAATCGGGGAACAGCAGCGCCGCATCGGCGTCGATCACGCCGACTAGCGTCACCGCCGGGAAGTCGTGGCCCTTGGCGACCATCTGGGTGCCGACCAGGATATCCGCCTCGCGCCGGGCGAACGCGCTGAGCGTATCATACAGATCGCGCCGCTTGCGGATCGTGTCGCGGTCCATCCGCAGCAGCCGCGCGTTCGGCAGCGCCTCG